>NZ_JBTLNE010000050.1:0-28462 GCF_054457435.1 Halovulum sp. GXIMD14793
AACATCAAACAATATCAGGGACAGATGCCTGCGCTTTCCCCATAGAGCGGCACACGCATCCCGCAGCTTCCACCTTGTCAGAGTTGTCAACGCGGGCCACACCGCCAGAAACAAACCTAATGCACTGGCCCGCATCAAAAAATCTTAGACTTGGGCGCGCGATGGTCGAGACGGCATTCAGCAATGACGGTGTTCGGAAACTAAGCTGTGCAGAAGTTGGGTGGGTCACCCGCTCCCAATCACTGGACAGTTAGACGGGTCGGCTGGTGAAAGAACACTGTAGTTACGGGGACCAGCACCAATCGGCCCATAAGCCTCCGGTTCGTCGCCCTCGAGATTGAAAATATGGTGGCTGCCATCTTCATGTGGGTATTCGAACCAATAAAGGCCGCCAATATCTGACAGGTAAGCGTTTGTAGTTAGAACGATAATATCGCCATTGGTTCGCTCGGTGATGCTGACTGAACTCTCCCACTCGAACGTGCCACACGACGGGTCAGTCGTCTCACTGCCGGGGTGCTCAGAACAGCTAAATTGCAAAAACCCGAATTGTCCCAGCCTATTTGTACCGTTTAGCGTGACAGATGACTGCGCCGCGTTGACAGCGAGCGAAAGCCTATCAATGTTTCGAACGGTATTGATCAGCCCCACCCAAGTGGTCCAGTTTGAATGTTAGTGCATGATTGGCCTAAAGCGTTTCGAGTTTACCTTGAGACATCACATAAAATCGAAACGCGTACACCATATAGGCTTATCACTGCGTTTCAGGATAATCTTTTGTCTCAGGTTTATCCCGAAACGCTTTAGGTTCCATCGGAACGATGGCCTCCGGGGCCGGTGGGCGGTAGCCCAGAGCACTGTGTGGTCGTTTGGTATTGTAGTGTTTCCTCCCTTCTTCGATGATGATTTGGGCTTCGCGTAGCGTGTAGAAGACCTCCCCGTTCAGCAGTTCATCCCTGAACCGGGCATTGAAGCTTTCGCAGTATCCGTTCTCCCAAGGTGATCCCGGCTCGATGTAGGCTGTTTTGGCGCCGACCGCCGCAATCCAATCCCTGACAGCCTGAGCAATGAACTCTGGGCCGTTGTCTGACCGGATGTAGGCAGGGACGCCACGCAGGATGAACAAATCGGTCAGTGCGTCTATGACCTCGGTCGAGTTCAGCTTCCGCTTGACCCGGATCGCCAAGCACTCCCGGCTATGTTCGTCCAGGATGTTCAAAGTCCGGAACGCTTTCCCGTCATCGGTTCGATGATGCACGAAGTCATAGGACCAAACATGGTTGCGATACCCTGGCCGCAACCGGACGCATGAGCCATCGTTCAGCCAGAACCTGCCGTTCACTGCAGGCTGTCCGAACGTCTGTGTTGTGGGCACACAACGGTGGCCCTACCATAAGCTAAATATGTGGCATCTAAAGCGTTTCGGGATAAACCTAAGACACAAGCTTATCCCGAAACGCAGTGATAAGCCGATAGGGTGTACGCGTTTCGATTTTACGTGATGTCTCAAGGTAAACTCGAAACGCTTTAAAGTTGTTTAGGTTGCTGCAGACAAAATGAGCAGGCCCTACTGAAACCACCCCTCAACGTAATTTGTGACCACCAAGCAGTCGGTCAGGACCTCGCCCTCGGCCGGTAGCGGCGCGTCCAGTTCCAGCGCGATTGTTGCGCTGCCGGGGGTCACGTCGATCAGGTCGATGCGCTGGATCTCGGCCTTCATGTGCTGCTCTTTACCCATCAGCACGGACACGGGGCCCGCCATGTAGAAACGGGAATCACGCATGATCCGCTCGGACTGAGCGGGTGACAGGGTCAGGTTGACCCAGTTGCCGCCGCTGGGCATGGCCCGCGCCCCGGCGCCAGCGGTAAAGCAGCGATGCTCTGCCCGGGCTTTCTCGTTGCCATGAACGTAAGCGGCAACCTCGGCATTCGGACCGGCCGGGATCAGGGTGACATCCGCCAGATCCACCGACAGGACATTGTCGACCGGAATAGCGATAAACAGTGACAGGAACGAGGCGGTCTTCATCGCGTCCAGACGATGCGACGTCAGGTCAAACTTCAGCGTGCTGCGCTGCCAGCCCCGGCCGATCCGTGCTGGCTCTTCAGGGTGAATATCGACCAGATGCGCCTCGTCCGGGTCGTAGGTGATGCGCAGAAAGGTCACCAGTTCCGCCTCATAGGAGGCACGGGCCAGAAGCGACAGTTCCAACTCCTGCTCCAGCACGGTGTTCAGGTCGAAATTGCGCTGCGACAGGAACAGATACCCTTCGGGATCAGGGGCATTCATCTGCAGACGGATATAGGTGCCGGTCCGGGTGCGGGTCTGGCTGAACAGCGCGTTGTCGACACGCTGCGACGCGATCAGGTCGGGCCGGAATTTGGGCGAGGGCAGCAACCATTCATTCGCGACATATTCATAGGGCTGCACGCCTTCAAAGCGGGAGCCGCGCGACCAAAACTCAAAGGCGGGGTTGATGATGATGTTCTGCTTTGCAACCGCACCGCGCTCTGCCTCCTGATAGCGATCATAAAGGTAGCGCAGTTTCACCAGCGAGGCATCGGATGGCACAATACCGTTGCGATCCAGAAACTTCATCGCGCCCAGCAAATCGCCATCGGCGGTCATCATCTTGGCGACAACCTCGCAGGCCTGACGTCCGTTCGGGTTGTTGATGTGGTCCTGCAACTCCCGCTCCAGGTCGGGGTGCTTGCGCAGCTTCATGCCTTCGTTCAGCCAGTAGTCAAACTCTTCCGCCACGGCGGAGTGGAACGTCATACGCATCAGGCTGCGCACCTGCGCCAGATCAATATCGCGATGCGTATCGAACAGCGCGTTGACGCCCCGCAACTGATTGACGAGGTACTTGCCGGAGTTCAGCTCTTTCATCATACCTTCGTCTTCCGACCGGTAATCGAACAAAAGCTCTGGGACCAACTGCATTTTCTTGCCGGACACAAAGGCGTGGGTGAAAAACTCGTAATCTTCGCAGCCCACCGCGTATTTCTCGGTAAACCCGCCAAGTTCATCAAAGGTCGCTTTGCGCACAAGCGAATTGGCATCCCCAAAGGTATTGCCAAGGATCGCCAGTTGAAGGGAGGGGCCGACGGGCGGATAGATATCAAAATGCTTGCGGGTGCCATCGGTGTCCATCCGGAACATCTTGGACACGGTGTTCAGGACATCGGCATCGGTGGTCAGCGCGACCCGCACAAAAGTTTCAATCTCTTCAGGGGACGCGAAATTGTCGTCATCCATAAAGAACAGGTAATCGCCGGTGGCGAAACTGTTGCCGAAATTGCGCGCGGCCCCCAGATAGCGGTTCTGCTGACGTACCAATCGAACCCGGGGATCATTGCGATCCTTGATCAGGTCCTCAACCCCGGCAAACTCCGCCTCGACCGAGCCGTCATCAACGACGATGATCTCGATATTTTCATATGTCTGCTCCAACAGACTGTCGAGCGCGCCGGCCAGCATCTTTGCCCGGTTATGATGGACCAGAATGATCGACACCAAGGGTTTCTTCGGCGCTTTCACCTTGGACGATTTAACCGGATCCAGACAGCAGACCGCATGTCGCGGATCAGGCTTGCGGGCCGGTTTCGACAGATCGTCCAGCAGTGTATCCCAAACGGTTTCCGCCTGCAGATGTGCCGGATCAACAGCACCTATCACCGCGCCATCATCCAGACAGTCCGCGATACGGCGCGCCAGAATATCCGCTGTCGGATCAAACAGCAGCTTTTCCCGCTCAGGCTCGGCCGCAAGCCCCCGCAAAGCCCCGCGGTTTGAAATCAGCGTCGGCACCCCGAAGGCCAGACATTCATAGGCCGTCAGCCCAAAACTTTCGTCACGCGATGCAATGACGGTCAGCGGTTTGTTCTCGACCAGATAGGTGATCGCCTCTTCATGCGAACAGGTGTTCAGCAGCTGAACCTCGCAATCCCATTTGGCCGCATATTCAAACACCGAACTGGCAGAGTTCCGTTTGCCATTGTTGCAGAACCCGCCAAGGAAGGTGATTTTCTTGGGCAAGGTCAGCTGGTTCTTGTGCATATATTTTATGGCATCAAGAAAGGTGAAAAAGCCCTTCCGCGTTTCCAGACGCCCGAAAAAACACACCTCATCAACCTCAGCCACATCGCCCTGCTGCAACCCACTGTGCAGATCCAGCCGGTGCGGCAAAAGGTTTGAGATTGCACGGGCGTCCTTGGGCAGGGTCCAGCCCTGTTCCCGGCACCAGTCAATGATATCCTGACTGGGCCCGACCACCACATCGGAATATTCCAGCTGTTTGCGCTCAAGCTCATAAAGCGTGATGTTCCAGGCCTTATCCTCAGCCATCGAAAGTGGCCGCGCCCATTCCGAAGGCCCGTGAACCGAGGACACAATATGCGTATCCTCGAACCCAAGCCCCAACTGGCGGGTCAGGGCGGTGTAGTACCCCAGCCCCAGATAATCATGGAAGAAAATGACATCAAAGTCTTCTTCCCAATCCTCAAGATACTGCTTCACCGCGAAAGAGCGTTTTGGAATGGTGTCCAGCGGATAGAATGTATCAAACTCCGCCCGGACAAAGCGAATGTTGCGTTTGGCGTAAAACGCTTCCCACTTGCCCGCATCCTGCTGCTTCAGGGAGGGGTGGACATATAGAATGGTAACATCGTGCGCTTTCGCATGATGCTCTGCCTGTCCGGCCAGCGCGGTTGCAATCCCGCCACCGTTGAACGGTCCAAGTACCTCCAGCGCGACAAAACAGATCCGCATTCCATTCACCCAAGTCATCTTGCATCGCAGCAAAACCCTGCTGCCCCGCCCTCTTACCGCAGGCAGGTTGCGAGAACATCAAAAAAATCTGGACTTTTACGGATCATCAGCCGGACGCACGTTCAGAACAAACGCGCGGTTCCGGTCTTCGGGTAACTGTTCAGAAACCAGCCTTAGTCCCGTTTCTGCAACTTGACCGTTCCAAAACCAAGATAAGCCCAGGGACCGTTCGGCGCAGCCTCCATACGATACACGCCCTGCAGGTCACCGATCAGGGCGGCTGTCGCAGCCAACTTCCAGCAGCCATCAAAGTCGCAGGATGGTTTGGAGGTCTGCAATTCCACGATCCCATGCTTATCCGCGTATTCCTTCACCGCCAGGGATGACACCGCGCTGCCTTCCGGCGCAGAGGGATGATCCCACCCCCAAAGAAATGTCTGATCATCCGGGTTCCAGGTGCCCAACAGCTCTGCTGGTGCAGTCACCAGCTTGTCAGCAAAAATCCAGACGATAACGCCAGCCTCCAGATCAATATCGACCCGCTCAGCCTCGCCCATCTTCCACCCACCTTGATGGGCCGTCTGCAAAGCAGAGACATGGTTAAACGCCATCTCCGTCAATCCGGCATAATCGGTTGGCAACGTCATCTCCTGCGCCGGGGTCGATGTCGCAGTCACAGTTGCAGAAGCACCCAACCCAAGAGCCGCGAGAATTTTTTTCTACAATGACATAAGCCTGTCTCCTTCGGCACATTTTGCGGAAGCCCCACCCCCGCATTCATTCAAAGCCAGCTCCCTCACACATCAAACGGAAGCTGCCTGACAGCGCATTATACGCGGGAAGACGACTCTATTGTAAACATAAGCATTTGAAATGGAACTGATACGCCGATCTTGGGCCGCAAGGGGCGGGATCAGGACGGCTGACGTGCGGTCGTCCCACGAGGGATCAGATGCGGCGTTATTGTGCGTTGAGGGCAATCCGGCTGGTTTCCGTCCAATGCATCGCGCATCATGGCAAACGCGGCTTCGCCGATTTCATAAAGATGGGTCGCGACCGACGTAAGATCGGGATGCAGATGACGCGACATCTCAAGATCGTTAAAGCCGCACAGCCCAAGATCATTCGGCACTCGCAGACCGCGGCGCTGCGCTTCGAACAGCGCACCGGCGGCCAGATCATCGTTGTTGCATAGGATCGCGTCCGCCTCTGGCGCGCGGGCCAGAAGGTCTGACAAAAGCTGACCACCCAACCCGACGGCGGACCGCTGCGCCGTGGTTACCACCCGGACCGGGTCATAGACACCGACTGCTTCGGTTGCTGCACGAAACCCTGCCAGCCGCTTTTGTGAGCGCGGATCCATGCGCGCACCCAGAAAGGCAGGCTTTCGATAGCCCTGTTCCAGCAGATGCGCGACAGCCATCTGCGCCGCCTCACCATGCGAGAAGCCAACAGACATATCAACCACCCGGTCATCTTGGTCCATCACCTGCACAACCGGACACCCGGCATGGCGCAGCAGGGCGTGGGCCGTATCAGTCTGATCAACCCCGGATACAATCAGGCCCGCCGGTTTCTGGCTGAGGAATGTACCGATCAGACGTTCCTCATCCCCCGGAGCATATCGGAAGTTACCGATCTGAATACTGTAGGGCGTACCAGCGACCTGGTCATAGATGCCCCGCATCACCTCGGAAAAAACGCTGTTGGTCACCGAAGGGACCAACAGGCCGACGACATCCGTTCGCAACGAAGCCAGGGCCGAGGCCGCCGGATTCGGCACGTAACCCAGTCGATCCACAGCAGCCTTGACCTTGAGGCGGGTTTCAGTCGCCACTTTCTCAGGCATGCGCAGAACCCGCGAGACCGTGATTGCGCTAACACCCGCAAGCTCTGCAACATCAACGAGGGTCGGGCTACGGCGTGGCCTTGTCTGAATTATCATGAAGCCATGGTAACAAACAGCACCGTCTTGGCAATGCTCTGACAAATGATTGCGAAATCATAAGCGTCACCAAGGTCTTTGCCCGATCCAGATCATCGACAAGATAGGGAAAGAAACATGTGATCCAACCTGAGAGCCCTGCTGGCATCCCGGGCCCTGCTCATGGCCGTGGGTGCCGCAAGCGCCGACCGCCACGGGGACAACCATTGATGTCTGTCCCGGATGCGTGATCCCGCGCCCCGGCCTATTCCGTGCCTGGCAGTTTATAGTCGGCAAAGGCAGCGCGCAGCTTCAGTTTTGACACCTTGCCCGTCGCAGTCAGCGGCAACTCGTCCATATAGACCACGTCATCGGGCAACTGCCACTTGGCCAAATGCTCCAACAGATGGGTGTCGAGCTCTTCTTTGGTTGGCTTTTCATCGCCTGCAGGCACCACAATCAACAAGGGGCGCTCGTTCCATTTGGGATGCGCAACGGCGATCACGGCACAATTGGCCACCTTGGGATGGGCCATCGCGACATTTTCGACATCGATGGAGCTGATCCATTCGCCACCCGACTTGATCAGATCCTTGACCCGGTCAGTGATGGTCAGCACGCCGTCAGAGCTGATCTTGGCCACATCGCCGGTGCCAAACCACCCATCAGCATCCACCGCAGCGTTGGTCGCCTCTTCATTGTTGAAATAACCCGAGACAACCGAGTTGCCGCGCACAAACAATTCGCCAACCGCAGTGTCATCCTGAGGCTGCTCATTGCCATCCTCGTCAACGATCTTCAGATCCACACCAAAGACGCGCCGCCCCTGACGTTGTTTCAGGTCCAGCATATCCTCGCGCGGCAGATCACGATCTGCGCCCATCAACAAACCCTGCGTGCCGATCGGGCTCATCTCTGTCATGCCCCAGGCGTGGCAGACGCTGACGCCCATATCCTCGAACTCCGCAATCATGCTGCGCGGCGCAGCCGACCCGCCGACGATGATCTCGCCCAGGCCACCCGGTTTGCGACCCTGCTTGTGAATTTCCGCCAGCAGCCCCAGCCATACGGTCGGAACCCCCCAGCTTGAGAACACGCCTTCCGCATCCATCAGCGTAAACAGGCTTTCCCCATCCAGACGCGGACCCGGATGCACCAGACTGGCCCCGACCAGCGGTGCTGCATAGGGCAGGCCCCAGGCATTGACGTGGAACATCGGAACGACCGGCAGAATCTTGCGTTCATCCCGCATCGACTCCATCGGCGTCAGACCAACCAGCATGGCGTGCAGCAGGGTGGAGCGGTGACTGTAAAGCGCGCCCTTGGGATTGCCCGTGGTGCCCGAAGTGTAGCACAGTGACGAGGCCGTCTGCTCGTCAAATTCCGGCCAGACATAGGCCCCATCCTCAGCCCCAACCAGGGTTTCATAGCATAGCAGGTCTGGCAGGGCCGTATCCGGCATATGGGCCGCATCCGTCATCACCACGATCCGCATGCCCTTTGGCAGATCATTGGCAATAGCCTCAAGGATAGGAACGAAGGTCAGATCAACGAAAAGCACCTGATCATCCGCATGGTGCAGGATATAGCTCAACTGCTCGTGCGGCAGACGCGGATTGATGGTGTGGCAGATCGCCTGAATGCCGGAAGTGGCAAAATATAGTTCAAAGTGGCGATAGGTGTTCCAGGCCAGCGTCGCAATGCGATCCGCCGGTTTTACCCCAAGATTAAGCAACGTCTGCGCCAGTTTGCGCGTCCGCAAAGCGGCATCAGCATAGGTATAGCGATGAATGCCGCCTTCGACGGTTTGGGTGATCATCTCGGTCCTGCCATGGATCTGTTCTCCATATTTCAGGATTTCCGAGATCATCAGCGGGCGGTGCATCATCTGGCCAAGCATAGCGTTTCCTCGTTCTTGTTGGCGGGCGCGGCTTCAGGCGGCTGCGCTCAGTCTTTCAAATCTGGCCCGGTGATCCGCCGGGATCGGATGCGGGCGGCGGGTCTGGTGGTCAACAGGGTGCGGCCCGCTGCGATCCATCATGCCGGGTCCTCACCAACGCGCACCAGCTGCTTGCCGAAATTCTGCCCTTCCATCAGCCCCAGCAAGGCCGCAGGCCCCGCCTCCAGCCCGTCGGCCACGGTTTCAGGCATCGCAATCTGACCGCTGGCCAGCAAAGGCGCGACCTCCGCAAAGAAATCAGGCGCAGCATCGGAATGGTCAGTAACAATAAAGCCCTGCACATTCAGCCGCCGTTTCAAAATCTGCACCCAGACTGCGGGCAGCGGCACGGCCTCGTCCATATTGCGCCCGTCATACCAGGCAATCATGCCGCACAGCGCGATCCGGCCGAAATCATTCATCCGGGGCACAACAGCCCCCAGGGTCTTGCCGCCAACATTCTCGAAATAAACATCGATCCCATCAGGGGTGGCCTCTTTCATCGCCTGCGACAGGGCGCGCATGTCGCCCTGACGGTGATCAAGGCAGGCGTCATAGCCCAGCTCTTCAACGGCATAAGCGCATTTCTCTGCACCGCCAGCGGTCCCGATCACCCGAAGACCGCGCGCTTTGGCCAATTGTCCCGCGACACTTCCAACAGCGCCGGTCGCCGCCGAGATCAGCACCGTCTCACCGGATTTTGCCTGTGCAATCCGCGTCAGACCAACCCACGCCGTCAGCCCCGGCATGCCCATCACGCTCAGCACCCGCTGATAGGGGCCATGGGCCGGGTCCAGCTTGCGCAACCCCTCGACCGCAACCACAGCATGCTCCGCCCATGGCATCATGCCGGTCACCACATCGCCGGGTGCGTAATCCGGATGGGCCGAGGCGGTCACCTTTGCCACACCGCCACCGTCAATAGGTGCATCCAGTTGAAACGGCGCAATATAACTGCGCGCATCATCCATCCGGCCCCGCATATAAGGGTCAACCGACAGCCACATCATCCGCAGTGAGACCTGACCCTCCGCTGGTGCAGGAAGGGGCACCTCTTCCAGTCGAAAATTCTCTGGTCCGGCCTGTGCCCCGGCGGGGCGTGCGGCCAGAACGATGTGTCGTGTTGTGGTCATCAAATCGGTGCTTTCAAAGACGGGTTAGACGGTCAGAACGATTTTGCCCTTCGCCGTACGGTTTTCAATCTGTTTAAGGGCCTCTGCAGCCTCGGCCAAAGGATAGGTCGCGCTGATCCGCGGCTTTAGCTTTCCCTGCAGGTAAAGCGTGAACATCTCTGACAGGTGTTCGCGGAAACGTTCGTGCTCGCGCTGCACAAACGCCCCCCAGAACACCCCCGCAATCACACAGTTTTTCAGCAAAGGCAGGTTAAGCGGGATCGCCGGGATACCCGCCGGGAACCCCACCACCAGAAAGCGCCCCTTCCATGCCATGGCGCGCAAGGCAGGCTCTGCATAAGCGCCGCCAACCGCATCGACGACAATATCGATACCCTTTGACCCCGCTGCCTTTTTGATATCGGCAGAAAACGCCTTTTGATCATCCCGGGCCTCAAGATCGCGCGGATAGATCAGCACCTGTTCCGCGCCAAGTTCACGACAGAACGCCGCCTTTTCCTCGGACGAGACAGCAGCGATAATCTTCGCACCCGCCGCGCGGGCTATCTCGATGGCTGAGGCACCAACCCCCCCCGCAGCCCCCAAAACCAGAACCGTCTGATCCGGCCCAAGCTGCCCCATGTCGTGCAAGGCGTAATACGATGTGCCATAGGTGAACAGAAATGCCGCCGCATCGTCGAATGGCATCTCATCCGGGATCGGCACAACCTGCGTTGCCGTGGTGCAGACATGGCTGGCAAACCCGCCAAAACCGGTCAGCGCCAGAACGCGGGTGCCCGGGGCCATATCAACGCCCTCTCCGACCGCATCGACAATGCCGGCAACCTCTCCGCCCGGGGCGAAGGGGCGCGGCGGCTTCATCTGGTAAAGATCACGAATGATCAGCGTATCAGGAAAATTGACACCTGCGGCATGAACCGCAATGCGGACCTGCCCCCGGCCCGGCTCGGGACAATCTGTGTCCGTCAGGACCAGCGTCTCAGGCCCGCCTGGCGCATGACTAAGAACGGCGCGCATCATACCTCCAACCACTCGTTGCGGATATCTGTTCGGGTGCGGAATTCCTCGGGCGTGCTTTCAAACACGATCTCGCCGTGGCCCATGACATAAAGCCGCTGGGCAATACGCAGCGCAATCGACAGCTTTTGCTCCACCAGCAGAATAGCCACACCGGATTTGGCGATATCGGCGATCAGATCCCCGACCTGATGCACGATCTTGGGCGCAAGCCCTTCGGTCGGCTCGTCGATGATCATCAGGTCAGGGTCACCCAGCAGCGACCGGCAGATCGTCAGCATCTGCTTTTCACCCCCCGACAGCACCCCGGCGGCAGTATCCGCACGCCGGGCAAGGTTCGGAAACATGTCCAGCATCTGATCGATGGTCCAGCGGCCCGGATTGCGCATATCCTTGATCCCCAGGATCAAGTTCTGGCGCACCGTCATCATCGGGAAAATGTCGCGGTTCTCAGGCACATACCCGATGCCCAGACGAGCGATGCGATGGCTGGGCAATCCGGCAATATCCTGACCGTTCAGCCTTACGGTGCCCCGCGGTTCCACCTCGCCCATGATGGCCTTGGCCGTGGTTGACCGCCCGACGCCATTGCGCCCCAAAAGCGCAACCACCTCACCCTGATTGATGGTCATGCTGACGCCATGCAGCACGTGGCTTTTGCCATAAAAGGCGTGAACGTCGTTAAGCTCCAGCAGGGCCGTCATGCTGTCACCTCGGCAATAGGATCGGCTTCGTCGCCCAGATAGGCCTCGCGCACGGCGGGGTTTTCGCGGATCTCCTGCGGGGTGCCGGTTGCGATGATCTGACCATAGACCAGCACACTGATCCGGTCGGCCAGACCAAAGACAACGCCCATGTCATGCTCCACGACCAATAGGCTGCGCCCTTCCGTGGCCTGACGGATCAGCGCAATCGCCTTATCCGTCTCGGACCGGCTCATTCCCGCCGTCGGTTCATCCAGCAGGATCACATCCGCCCCGCCCGCGATGGTCAAAGCGATCTCCAACGCGCGTTGATCGGCATAGGGTAACAGAACCGCTGGGACATCCGCCTTATCGATCAGGCCGACCTGCTCAAGTATCTCAGCCGTGTGGCGCTGCACCGCCTTCAGCCGCCCGATATTGCGCCAGATGGAATAGCCATGCCCCTCGGGGTAAAGCACCGCACAGCGCACGTTTTCGCGCACGGTCATATTGGTAAACACGTTCGAGACCTGAAAGGACCGCGACAACCCCTTGCGGTTGATTTCGAACGGTCGCGCCCGACTGATGTCTTCGTCGCGCAGCAGGATATGACCCTGATTGGGGCTTAACTTGCCAGAGATCAGATTGAAAAGTGTCGATTTCCCGGCACCGTTTGGCCCGATAACTGCGTGCCGTTCGCCTGGCTCGATATCCAGCGTTACACCCTGGATGATCTTGGCATTACCGAAGCTTTTGTGCACGTTCTGCAGACTAAGGACCGGGCTCATTTCTGAGCCCCCCTCGAAAGTCTGCGCAAACCGCCAATCCCAAGTGCAAGACAGCCTGCCACCACGATCCACGAACGCGCGCTGTCCGCAGGCAGTGCCAGACCAAAGATTTTCAGCGCCGGTTCATGCGCTTCACCGTTCAGAAGTTCGACGGCAATGACAAATCCCGCAAAAGCGATCAGCGCACAGACAAGGCGGATCATATCGCCGCCAAGCTGTGTTTTGCCGCGCCTGAAGGTTGCCACGACAATGCCAGCCAGGCCAGCGGGTGCCCAGATCACCATCACGATGAACATGACGCCCAGGTACAAAAGCCAGCCGTCGGAATAATCTGAAAGGTTCGACTGGGCCAACGTCAGCAGGATCGCGCCCAGCAACGGCCCCCAAAAGAAACGCGCGCCCCCGATAAAGGCCATCAGCAGCACAAAGCCCGAGGGGATCAGGCCCAGGGCTTCGGGGGTGAAAATCTCGTAATTTACGGCTGCCATCCCACCGGCAAGACCGGCAAAACCACCCGACAGGATAAAGGTGATGTAGCGGATCTTGTGCGCGTCATAGCCGATATATTGCACGCGTTCGTCATTGTCGCGGCACGCTTGTGTGAGCCGCCCCATGGGCGTTCGGGTGAAGGCGTACATGGCCAGCACAGCAATCCAGGTCCAGACGGCGATAAAGATATAGACCTCGTCGATAGGTCCCATTGTCAGGCCGAAAAGTTCGGGTCCTGACACCCGATCAGCGGTGACACCTTCCTCTCCGCCGAAGATTGAGGTGAACATGTAACCCGCAGCGGCCACCAGCTCTGCAATGCCGAGCGAGATCATGGCAAATGGCGTTCCTGCCCGGCGGCAGGACGGCCAGCCGATCAACGCACCTGCCAGCGCGCCGCCAGCAAACCCGATTGCCGGCAGGGCAAAGATCGGAACCGAGCCCCAGAAGCTGGGGTCGCCATAGGTTGCCTCTTCGATAGCGACCATAGCATGAAGCGCTGCGTAGCCACCCAGCCCAAAATAGACGGCATGTCCGAAAGACAGAAGACCCGCCTGCCCCAGCAACATGTTGTAGCTCAGTGCAAAGACGACATTGATGCAGATAGCGTTCAATAGCGTGTAGGCCGTGCGTGACGGCCCCAGCACCGGGATCAGCGCCAATACCAGCGCCAGCAGGATCAGCGGCAGCACACGGGTCAGGAACTTGACCTGCGCCGATGGCGCAAGATTATGCGTCAGGGCAGCCTCGGTCATAGCTCACGCTCTCCCATCAGGCCGCGGGGACGGAAAATCAGGATCAGCACCATCAGAAGGAATGGCAGGATGGGTGCTAGGGACGAGAAACTGATCCGCCCCACCTCAGACCCCGGCGGCAGTCCCGCCCAGCCAAACGCGTCCCCCAATGTACCGTCGATACCAATGGCAAAGGTTTGCAGAAATCCGATCAGCAGTGAGGCCAGAAACGCCCCCTCCAGACTGCCCATGCCACCAACCACAACGACAACAAAGACAATCGGCCCCATCGCAGCCGCCATGGCCGGTTCAGTCACAAGAAAGTTGCCACCGATCACACCCGCCAGCCCGGCCATCCCACAGCCCACGGCAAAAACGAACATCATCACCCGTGGCACGTTATGGCCTAGATGCGAGACCATATGCGGATGGGTCAGCGCGGCCTGAATGATCAGGCCCAGCCGCGTCCTGCGCAGCAGCACCCAAAGGCTGACCAGCATGGCCAGCGAAATGAACAGCATGAAAATACGGTAGGCGGGGTACTGCACGCCAAACAACTCGAACAAGGGGAAATCAAGGACATCCGGCACCTTGTAGGGAACCGCGAACATGCCCCAGACCAGCTTGACCAGCTCTTCGATGACATAGGCCAGACCGAAGGTGAACAACAACTCTGCGACATGGCCGTTCTGATGGACACGCCTTAATCCCCAGCGTTCAACGGCAGCGCCGATCAGGCCGACCAGCACCGGAGCGACAAACAGCGCGACCCAGAAGCCGGTCACCTGCCCTACGGAATAGGCAAAATATGCGCCCAGCATGTAAAAGCTGGCATGCGCAAAGTTCAGCACGCCCATCATGGAAAAGATCAGAGTCAGGCCGCTCGACAGCATGAAAAGCAGCAGGCCATAGATCAGCCCGTTGAGGGCAGAAAAAACAAAAGCTTCCATCGTCCGGGAAATCCAGCTTGGGTCTGGGCCCGCCCCGGCGTGCTACCAGGGCGGGCCAGTTCGGGTCTCAGGGACGCTTCATCTTGCAGTCGCTGGCAACGATTGTGTCCTTGCCGGCAATCTCGGCGATGGTTTCAAACCCGTAAGGTGTCCCTTCCACCTTTCGCTCGGCATCGTCGGACAGGACTGACAGGAACAGGGGTTGGACGGCCTGGTGATCCTCGGTCTGCATGGTGACGGTGCCGTAGGGTCCCTCATAGGTCATACCCTCAAGACCGGCGGCCAGGCTTGCAGCGTCAACGGCCCCCGCCTTTTCGGCGGCCGCGTCGAGCATCTGCATCAGGTTATCGACCCGAAGATAATAGTACTCAGCACCATGCGTTTCCCAGAACCAGTCGAAAACCGCGACCTGTTGCGGTGTCAGCTCCAGGTTCTCGTGGATCTCTGTGATCTGGATAACCTTGTCGACCGCGCCTTCACCCATCGCAGTTGGAGAGCCAAGACCGCCCGCATAGAAAGTGATGATGGGAATTTCCAACCCGGCATCGTTTGCCGCTTTGACCAGCAAGGTCATGTCTGTGCCCCAGTTACCGGTGATGATCGCATCGGCGTCACTGGCAGCAATCTTTTGCACATAGGGCGCGAAATCCTGAACCTTGCCGATGGGATGCAACTCGTTCCCGACAACCTCGATATCCGGGCGTTTTTCGGTCAGCATCGAAACGGCGGCGGCGGCCACCGCCTTGCCGTGGCTATAGTCCTGCCCGATGATATAGACCTTTTTCATATCATCCTTGGCGGCCATCCAGTCCGTGATTGCTGCCATCTTCATGTTGGTGTTGGCGTCAAACCTGAAATGCCAGTAGTTGCAGGCCTCTCCGGTCAATGCGGGATCAACGGCTGCGTAGTTCAGCAGCAGAACCTCTTCGCCCGGATTGCGGCGGTTGTGCTTGGCGATCGCGTCCGACAAAGCATGCGCCACGGATGAAGAGTTGCCCTGTGCGACAATGCGAATGCCGTCATCAATGGCCTTTTGCAGCTGAACCAGCGACTCCTTTGGGCTGATCTTGTTGTCATAGGCGACGACCTCGACCCGGTGCCCGTTCATACCACCCGCTGCATTCACAAAATCCGCAGCAAGGCGGAACTGCTTATAGCTGGCGTCCCCCACCGGACCGAAGGGGCCGGACAGCGGATCAATGAATGCAATCCGTACGGTTTTGTCGAAAGATGCAGTTTCGGACGCGGCAATGATTTCTTCGGGCGTCATGGTCGATATGTCTTGCGCAGGCAAACCAATGGCAGAGCCAGTCAGCACCGCAGAAGCAAGCAGAAACCGTTTCATTTTATTCCTCCCCTGGGACTTTTTTGTTGATTGAAGGGAAACTTGCAAAGGGGGTTGAGTCAAGAAAATTGTGGAACATATTTTCGCACAGCGGAACAGATTCGCTAGACAGCCGAAATCCGCAATGCCATGTTGCGGGCGATATCGTCAGGGAGGCAAAGGCGGTGACACCGGAAAACCTGTTTTCGTTGAAGGGTAAGACGGCGCTGGTCACGGGCGGGGCGACAGGCATCGGTCGCATGGCAGCCGAGGGATTGGCCGCTGCCGGTGCTGATGTGATGATCGCCAGCCGTAAAGGTAACGCGTGTGAAAAAGCTGCGGCCGAGCTGAATGCTCTGGGACTTGCCGGGACGGTAACTGGCTTTGCCGGGGACGTCGGGACAGTTGAAGGGGTCGAAGCCCTGGCGCACGATGTGACGTCGCGCACCGATCGGCTGGATATCCTGATGAACAACGCCGGTGTCAGCTGGGGCGCGCCGATGGGCGAGTTTCCCTACGATGCCTGGCAGAAAGTCATGTCCGTCAATGTGGCGGGCCTGTTCCATCTGACGCAAACGCTCCTGCCGCTGCTGCAGGCAGCAGGCACCGCCGACGACCCGGCGCGCGTTGTGAATGTCGGCAGCGTCATGGGCGACCGTGAAAAAAGCCCGGCGGCCTACAGCTATTCCGCCTCCAAGGCCGCCGTGCATCACCTGACGGAAATTCTGGCCAATGAACTGGCAGGCAAGGGCGTCAACGTGAACGCCATCGCGCCGGGGCCTTTTGTGTCCAATATGACCGCATTTGTGACCGCCGATGAAACGACCCGCGACAAGGTCGCCAAGGCCACACCGATGGGCCGCGTCGGGCAACCGTCTGACATTGCCGGGTGCATGCAGTTCCTTTGTGGCAAGGGCAGTTCCTATATCACCGGAGCGGTGATCCCGGTCTCGGGAGGCATCAACGTCGATACCGGCCCGGGTCTTTTCGATGCGGCACGGCAGGAATGACCCCGGACCTGTCCGCTGACATAGGATCCGAGCGCGGGGTGTCGCGCTGGTTCGATGTGGATCAGACCCGCATCGACCAGTTTGCCGATGTTACCGACGATCACCAGTTCATCCATACCGACCCTGTCCGCGCCGCCGAGACCGCCTTTGGCGGCACCGTGGCGCATGGCTTTCTGACCCTCTCGCTTCTGTCGGCCATGGCCTATGATGCGTTGCCTGCGATGGCGGGCCAGACGGCCTCGATCAACTATGGCATAGACCGGCTGCGCTTTGTCAGTCCGGTCCCTCAGGGCAGCCGGGTCAGGGGCCGCTTTGTTCTGTTCAGCGCAAAACAGGTCGCCCCGGATGACCTGCGCCTGACCCATGATGTAACAGCCGAGATCGACGGCCAGGAGCGCCCGGCATTGGTGGCGCACTGGATCACTCGCCACCGGTTTGAGCAATAGGAGCCCCAATGCGCGACGCCGTCATCGTTTCCACCGCCCGCACCCCCATCGGCAAGGCCTATCGCGGCGCATTCAACGCCACGACTGCGCAGGCACTCGCAGCCCATTCGATCCGCGCCGCAGTGGACCGTGCCGGTCTGGACGGGCAAGAGGTAGAGGATTGCATCATCGGCGCTGCCCTTCAGCAAGGCTCGACCGGCAGCAATATCGGCCGTCAGGCTGCGATCCGGGCGGGCCTGCCGGTGACCGTCGCCGGCATGTCGGTCGACCGCCAATGCGCCAGCGGATTGATGGCCATCGCGACGGCGGCCAAACAGGTGATCTCCGACCACCAGCAGATTGCAATCGGCGGCGGGGTCGAAAGCATCAGTCTGGTGCAGACCAAGGACATGCGCACAGACTATCTGGCCGATCCATGGACGATGCAGGAAAAGCCCGCGCTTTACATGAGCATGCTGGAAACAGCCGAAACCGTCGCCACACGGTATAAGATCAGCCGCGAAGCGCAGGATGCTTATGCCCTGCAATCGCAACAACGCACCGCCGCCGCGCAGGAGGCGGGCCGGTTTGACGCTGAAATCGTCCCCCTTGAGACCATCAAGAAAGTCCAGGACCGCGAAACCGGCGAGATCAGTGACGAAACCGTGCGCCTAACCCGGGACGAGGGCAACCGCCCCTCAACCACCGCAGACGGATTGGCGCAGTTGCAACCGGTCCACAAGGACGGGCAGCGCATTGCCGAAGGCCGGTTCATCACGGCAGGCAACGCCTCGCAACTATCCGATGGGGCCTCTGCCACCGTGGTCATGGAAGCCAAAGAGGCCGAGCGCCGCGGCCTTGCCCCCCTGGGCCGCTATGTCGGCATGGCCGTCGCCGGGTGCGAGCCGGACGAGATGGGCATCGGCCCGGTTTTCGCCATGCCCAAACTGCTGAAAGCCCATGGCCTCAGCATGGACGATATCGGCCTGTGGGAGCTGAACGAAGCGTTCGCCGTGCAGGTGCTTTACTGCCGCGACCAACTGGGCATCCCCGATGATCGGCTGAATGTCGATGGCGGCGCGATTTCCATCGGCCACCCCTACGGCATGTCCGGCGCGCGCATGGTCGGCCATGCGCTGATCGAAGGGAAACGACGCGGCGTCCGCTATGTCGTTGTGACGATGTGTGTTGGCGGCGGCATGGGGGCCGCAGGCCTGTTCGAAGTATTGTAAGGAAACAAGATCATGGATTTGGGACGATCAGAGCGGGTTAGCAAGCTTCTTGAACGCGTGTGCGAAATGGTGCGCAGCGAGATTGTCGAGGCCAACGAAGAATTTCACGCCGAGGTTGGCAAACACCCCTCTGGCAACCGCTTTGCCCATACCGACCGGCAGCTCGACCTGCTGAATGGCCTGAAAGCCAAGGCCAAAGAACGCGGGCTTTGGAATTTCTGGCTGACGGACAGCGACCGGGGCTTTGGCCTGACCACCGTCGATTACGCGCATCTGGCCGAAGAAATGGGGCGCGTGCCGTTGGCGGCTGAGGTCTTCAACTGCTCTGCCCCTGACACCGGCAATATGGAGGTGTTTGAGCGCTACGGCACCGAAGCCATGAAAGAAAAATGGCTCAAACCCCTGCTGGAGGGGGAGATCCGCTCGGCCTATCTGATGACGGAACCGGATGTGGGATCCTCGGACGCAACCAATATCGCGCTGGAGGCCCGGCGCGACGGCGATGAATGGGTTCTGAACGGTGAAAAATGGTGGGCCAGCGGCGCGGGCGATCCGCGGTGCAAGGTCTATATCGTCATGACCTGCACCGCCCCCGATGCGCATAAACACCAGCAACACACCATGATGTGCGTGCCCGCAGACACCCCCGGCATTGAGGTGCTGCGCTCGATGCAGGTCTTTGGTCAGGATGACGCGCCCCATGGCCATATGCATATCCGTTTCACCAATGTGCGCCTGCCCGAAGATGCCGTCATTCTGGACGAGGGGCGCGGGTTCGAAGTGGCACAGGGCCGTCTTGGACCGGGTCGCATCCACCATTGCATGCGCGCCATCGGTCAGGCCGAGGCTGCGCTGGAACTGATGTGCCGCCGCGCCCTGACGCGCGAAGCCTTCGGCAAACCGCTGGCCCAGCTTGGTGCCAATCACGACATCATCGCCGAAGCGCGGATCGAGATTGAAAAGACCCGGCTGCTCTGCCTGAAAGCCGCGTGGATGATGGACAGCGCCGGTGTGCGCGAGGCGCAGCCCTGGATCAGCATGATCAAGGCGGACGCGCCGCAGATGGCGTTGAAGATTGTCGACGAAGCGATGCAGATGCATGGCGGCATGGGGATAAGCCAAGACACGCCGCTGGCCGGCCAGTGGACTGCCCTGCGCACCTTGCGGCTGGCCGACGGCCCTGACGCGGTGCATCGCCGTCAGGTCGCGCGGCGCGAGCTGAAACAATACACCAATCAGGACGCCTGATAAGATGAGCGATCTGGACCTCAGCGCCGTTGCCGACTGGGCCGCAACCCATGCGCCCGAGATCCAGGGCCTTAAACAGGCCGAAAAGATCACCGTGGGCCAGTCCAACCCCAGCTATTTCCTCAACGCGGACAGCGGCGACTATGTCCTGCGCCGCAAACCGTTTGGCGAGCTTCTGAAATCCGCCCATGCCGTGGACCGTGAATTTCGCGTGCAAAAGGCGCTGGCGGAAACTGCGGTTCCGGTCCCGCGCGTCATCGCGCTTTGCGAGGATGACAGCGTGATCGGCGCGATGTTCTACCTTATGGCGCGCGTTCCCGGCATCAATCACGCCGAACCAAGCCTTCAGGATCAAAGTCCCGCCGCGCGCGGGGCCATCATGGATGCGATGAACCGCGTTCTGGCCGATCTGCATCAGGTTGATCCTGTCGCAGTGGGCCTTGGCGATTATGGCCCCGAGGGCAGCTATTATGCCCGGCAATATGGCCGCTGGACCAAGCAATATCGCGCCTCTGAAACCGGTGTGGTGGCGCAGATGGACCGGCTGATCGACATGCTGTCCGAACGCATTCCGCAGGATGATGGCCAGCGCACGCTGGTGCATGGCGACTATCGCATCGACAACATGATCTTTGACGCAGACACCAACCAATGCGCCGCCGTGCTGGATTGGGAATTGTCGACCCTGGGCCACCCGCTGTCCGATCTGGGCGGGGTTCTGATGCAATGGCGTCTGCCACCGGGCAAACTGGGGCGCGGGCTCGCCGGGATCGACCGGGCCAAGGCAGGCTTGCCCTCGGACGAAAACTTCGTCGCACGCTATTGCGAACGGCGGGGGATCGAGCCGATTGACGACATGCCCTTCTATATCGCCTTTGCCTTCTTCCGCATGGCCGCAATCCTGCAAGGCGTGGCGAAACGTGCGCTGGATGGCAATGCCTCCGACCCCGAGGGCGGCAAGCAGCTGGGCGCGTTCGTTCCGCATTTCGCGCAGAATGGCATCGACGCATTGGCCGAGGCCGGGACATGAGCCGCTTTGCCGGAAAGGTTGTGCTGATCACAGGTGCCGCCAGCGGCTTTGGTCTGATGGTTGCCCAGGATCTGGCCGCGCAGGAGGCCAGATTATCGCTTTCTGATATTGCCCCCGATGGTATCGACATACCCGATGCAATGATCTCAAAGGTGGATGTCTCTCAGGAGGCAGACATCGCAGGGCAGGTCGCCGACACACTGGACCGCTTTGGCCAACTGGATATCGCCATCAACAATGCCGGGATCGGCGGCAGAATGGCCCCGATAACCGAAACCACGGTGGAGGAATTCGACCAGTTGATGGCCGTCAACGCGCGCGGCGTCTTTCTTGGCCTGAAACACCAGCTGCCCCCCATGCTGGCCGCAGGTTCCGGCGCGATTGTGAATGTCTCCTCTGCCTCAGGCTTGGTGGGGGCGGCTGCGATTGCCTCCTATGCAGCGGCGAAACATGCTGTGATCGGGCTGACACGCTCTGCCGCTGATGAGGTTGCGCGCAGGAATGTCCGGGTCAACGCCGTGTGCCCCTCTTTCGCCGATACACCCCTGTTCAACGCCATGGCCGATGACATGGCCGCGCGCTACGACACCGACCGAAGCGGCGCCTATGACCGCATCACCCGGCGCATCCCGATGCGGCGCGTCGCCAAGGTCTCAGAGGTGACGCAAGCCATCCTCTGGGCCTGCGATCCGGCGAACAGCTTCATGACCGGTCAGGCCATCTCGATCGACGGGGGGCTGACCGCCATATGACCCCGAAGGACGGCGATACCGAGGAAAAGGACCGCAATTTCGTGACCGCACTGGCGCGCGGGCTGGACGTGCTGGCCTGCTTTCAGAAAGGCGACACCTATCTGACCAATGCCGATATCGCCGGGCGCACCGGGCTGCCTAAGGCGACAATCTCACGGTTGATCTACACGCTGCGCAGTCTTGGCTATCTGGCACAAGACCCCCGCACCGGCAGCTACCGGCTTGATTCCGGTGTGCTGACCCTGGGCTATTCGGTGCTGGCCGGGATCGACATCGCCAACCGGGCGCAGGCCGAACTGGATCAGATGCTGGACGGCTCGAACGCTTATGTCACTGCGGGCCTTGTGGAGCGGCACAAGCTGGCAGCGGTTTATGTCGCCTCGGCCCAATCAACGCAGGTGGTCAGCCTGAATGCCACCATCGGCGCGCGTATGCCTCTGTTCCTGTCTGCCGCAGGCCTTGCGATCCTGATCAAGCTTGACCCCTGCACACAGGACCGGGCCAAGGTGTTGTTGAAGAAAAACTATCCCAACCGCTATGACCAAGGGATAGACGCGTTCGAACAGGCGCAAAAGGATTACGCCACCCGAGGCTATACCCGATCCTATGGCCATTGGCGCAACGACGTGAACGGGATTGCCGTGCCGGTGCTGTCGCCGCAAGGTGCGCGCATCTATGCAATGAATATCGGCGGACCGGCCTTTGCCGTGCCGCCCGAACAACTTGAAACCGAATACGCCCCGCGTCTGCTGGCCGCCGGCCTGCGGCTAAGTGTCGGGACCTGACCATCACAAGGAGTGTCTGGAAATGAATGCGAATACCGAAGTCGTGGCCACGCGGATCGCCGATGGTATCGGCTATGTCATTCTGCAGAACCCGCCCGTCAATGCCGCCAGTCAGGCCCTGCGCGCCGGTCTGGTTGACGCAGTCGAACGCATGGACGCAGACCCCGATGTTTCGGTGATCGTGATCTATGGCGATGGCCGGACCTTCATCGCCGGGGCCGATATCACGGAATTCGGCAAGCCGATGAAATCCCCCGGCCTGCCCGAGGTCTGCCGCCGGATCGAAAAAGCCAGCACCTCGGTCGTTGCCGTTCTGCATGGCACGGCCCTGGGCGGCGGGCTTGAGGTGGCCATGGCCGCCCATGCGCGCGTCGCAGTGCCCGGCACCCGCGTCGGCCTGCCCGAGATTCATCTGGGCCTTTACCCTGGTGCCGGCGGCACGCAGCGCGGCCCGCGCCTGATGGGCTGGGCCCCGACCATCGACATGATCCTGACCGGCCGACAGGTCGGCGCAGATGAGGCCGCTGAGACCGGTCTGATTGACGTGATCCTTGACGGCACCCCCGCCGAGGCAGCGGAGAAGGCCGGGCGCATGCTCCAAAGCGGCGACCTGCACACCCGCCGGACCTGCGATATCAACGTGCCCGCTGATCCAGAGTTCCTGGCGGAGGCACGCGCCAAAGCCATGCAGAAAATGCCCCATCTTCTTGCCCCTGAGCGGGCCTTTGATGCCCTGGAATGCGCCACCGGTGATATCGACGCCGGGTGTACCGTCGAACGCGACGGGTTCATGGAATGCCTTGGCACAGATGGCGCAAAGGGCATGATCCACGCGTTTTTCGCCGACCGCACCGTGCAGCATATCCCCGAAAAGGGCGCAACACCGCGCAGCATTGAACGCGTCGGCGTGATCGGCGGCGGCACCATGGGATCGGGCATCGGCACCGCGATGCTTCTGGCCGGACTGCCCCTGACGCTGATCGAAACCTCCGACGCAGGGGTCGAAAAGGCCCGCGCAACCATCATCGGCAACCTGGACGGTGCCGTATCCCGGGGCAAAATGAAAGCCGCCGCCTACGAGGCCGCCGTCAATGACCTGCTGACCGTCACCACCGATTTTGCCGCCCTGGCAAGCGCCGACCTGATCGTCGAGGCTGTCTTCGAAGAAATGGACATCAAAAAGCAGGTCTTCACCAAACTGGATGAGGTCGCAAAGGACGGCGCGATCCTTGCCACCAACACCTCCTATCTGGATGTCAACGAAATCGCAGCCGTCACCAGACGCCCGCAGGACGTGATCGGCCTGCATTTCTTCTCTCCCGCCCATATCATGCGGCTGTTGGAGGTTGTCGTCGCCGAAAAAACCGGCGCGGATGTCGTGGCCACTGGCTTTGCCCTTGCCAAACGACTGCACAAAATCGCCGTTCGGGCCGGGGTCTGCGACGGGTTCATCGGCAACCGGATCCTGAATCACTATGGCCGGGAAAATCTCTATCTGATCGAAGACGGTGCCAGCCCTGAACAGATCGACAACGCGCTCGAAGCCTTCGGCTTTGCCATGGGCCCATCCGCGGTGATGGATCTTGCAGGTCTCGATATCGGCTGGGCCGCCCGCAAACGCCGCGCCGCGACACGCCCCCCCGAAGAGCGCTATGTCGAGATCCCCGACCTGATCTGCGAACGCGGCTGGTTCGGACGCAAAACCGGTCAGGGCTATTACATTTATGACGGCAAAACCCGCCGCCCGAACCCCGAAGTTGCCGAGATCATCGCGGCAGAGCGTGCCCGCAAAGGCATCACACCGCGCGACATGACCGATCAGGAGATCGTCGACCGCTACATGACCGCAATGATCCTCGAAGCCGCCCGCGTGGTCGAGGATGGAACCGCCCTGCGCCCCATTGATGTCGATGCAGTCCTGCTGAACGGCTACGGCTTCCCCCGTTTCCGCGGCGGGCCGCTGCACTATGCCGACACACTTGGCGCAGCTGAGGTTGTCAAACGCGCCGATACCTATGCCAAAGACGACGCGGTTTTCTGGGCCGTGCCGCCAATCCTGCGCAAAATGGCCGAAGACGGCAGCAGTTTTGCCGCGCTGAACGAAAGGTAACCCGATGAACCTCGACTATTCATCCGCAGAACGCGCCTTTCAGCAGGAGGTCCGCGATTTTCTGGCCGAGAACCTGACCGATGATATCATCGAGGCCGCAGATCAGGTTGACCCACCAAAAGAGGCTATGGACCGCTGGCACAAACTGCTCAGCCAGCGCGGCTGGCTGGCCGCCACCTGGCCCAAAGACTGGGGTGGCACCGGCTGGAGCCCGGTCGAACGCCATATCTTCGAAGAGGAATGCGCCCTGGCCGGTGCCCCGCGCGTGATCCCCTTCGGCACACATATGCTGGGCCCGGTGATCATCAAATACGGCAGCGAGGCCCAGCAAAAGGACGTCCTGCCCCGCATCCTGTCCTGCGAAGACTGGTGGTGTCAGGGCTATTCCGAACCGGGCGCAGGCTCGGATCTGGCCGGGCTGCGAACACGGGCGGTCCGCGATGGCGACAGCTATGTGATCAACGGTCAGAAAACCTGGACCACGCTGGGCCAGCACGCCAACCGCATCTTTGTCCTGGCCCGCACCGCAACCGATGGCAAACCTCAGGAAAGCATCAGCTTTTTCCTTGTTGATCTCGACACACCCGGCATAGAAATGCGCCCGATCCGCCTGATCGAAGGCGGGCATGAGGTGAATGAGGTGTTCTTCAACGATGTCCGCATCCCCGCTGACAATATCGTGGGCGAGGAAAACAAAGGCTGGACCATCGCCAAATACCTGCTGTCGCATGAACGCTCCAACATTGCCGGTGTTGGTGCCTCGAAAAAGGCGCTTCTGGACCTCAAGCATCTGGCAAAACAGGTCAAAAAACGCGGTCGCCCCCTGTCCGAGGATCCGATCTTCATGGCCCGCCTGACCGAGGTTGAGGTCGATCTGGAGGCCATGGAAATCCTGAACCTGCGGATGCTGGCCGCCGCCCATAAAAATGGTGCGCCGGGCCCGGAAACCTCGATCCTCAAGATCAAGGGCACCCTGATCCAGCAGGCGTTGAACGACCTGACACGCCGCGCGCTCGGCCCTGCGGCAGCCCCGTTCCCGCACAACGCGCTGGCAGGCAATCTGGCCGTCGCGCCCGATGGCTTTGCCAATGCCGCAGGCGTTTATTTCAACAACCGCAAACAGTCGATCTATGGCGGATCGAACGAGATTCAGCGGAACATTCTGGCCAAACACAAGCTGGGGCTTTGAGCGATGGATTTTGACCTGACAGACGACCAGACCATGGTGCAGGACAGCCTGACCAAGCTGCTGCGCGAAACCTATGACTGGGAGGCACGGGCGCGCCACGCCTATGACGCCCCCTATCACAATCCCGCAGCCTGGGCCACCATGGCCGAAATGGGCCTGCCCGCCATGCTGATCCCCGAGGCCGCAGGCGGCTACGGTGGCAGCGGCTTTGACATCGCAACCGTCTTCGAACCGCTGGGCCATGCCCTGTCGGTCGAGCCCTTGCTGGGCGTTGCGATGATCGGCGCGGTCCTGTCCGGCGACGATCCCCTCGCCGAAGGGATCGCCACCGGTGCAATAAAAGTCGCGCCTGCGTTCTGGCAAGCCGAGGATACGGCGGACACCGTGGTCGTCGACAATAAGATGCAGGGCCGCAAATCCGTTGTCCCGCAGGGCGGCATCGCGGATCAGTTTCTGGTCACCGCCTCGGAAAACGGCACCCCCGGCCTTTATGTCGTCTCCGCCACCGAAGCCGAGGTCACCGCCTACGGCACCATCGACGGCGGCGGCGCGGCAGAGGTCATCTTCGCCGATACGCCCTGCCGCCGGATCGGCACCGCTGACGATATCGCCAAAGCCGAGGCTGCAGCCCTGCTGGCCCTGTCTGCCGAAGCCGTCGGGGTTATGTCCGCCTTGCGCGATATGACGCTTGAATACCTCAAGACCCGCAAACAGTTCGGCCAAACCCTCAGCAGCTTTCAGGCCCTGCAACACCGTATGGTGGATATGGAGATAGACCTGGAAATGACCCGCTCCATCGTCATTCGCGCCGCCGCCTCACTGGGAACCGATCAGCAGCAACGCCATTGCTCCATGGCCAAGAACATGGTCGGCCGCGCCGGTCAGCACATCGCCGAGGAAGCAATCCAACTGCATGGCGGCATCGCCATGACATGGGAGGCCGCAGTGTCTCATTACGCCAAACGCCTGACCATGACCGACGCACAATTCGGCGACCGCGACGACCACCTGACCCGCCTGATGCAGTTCGCCTGACGGACGATATGACCACGGTGGATTGCAATAGGCGTTTAGCGAAGATAGAGCCTTCGCTAAACGCCGCTTCTTTCAAAAAAAGACAGCGACACGGCCACATAGATCAGCGCCACACCTATCAGCAGGTTCAGAACACGCAACCCGTGCTGCCCGAACATACCCTTGGCAACCGCCGCCCCCAGAAAGGCATAGGCCCCATAAATCAGGCAATCGAGAACAAAACCAACGCTCCCCATAATCGCAAATTGCGGCAGTTGAGGCCGCTCCAGATCAAGGAACTGGGGCAAGGCCGCGCCCATGTACAAGAACGCTTTGGGATTGGTGATCTCAACAAGATACCCTTGCCGGAACAAAACCCCCGGTGAACTGGCGGCAGACCGCCCCGACGGGCCAAACCCGCTGGATGACTGCAGCGCCAGCAAGGCAAGCCACAGCAAATAGGCCACCCCGATCCACTTGATCGCACTGAATAAACCGGGGGAGGACGCCAGCAGCGCCGTCAGTCCACAGGCCGACAGTACAAAGAACGTCACATTGGCAATGGCGATCCCAAAGATACCGGCAAAAGACCGGACCGCACCATTCCCCGCAGACTGTCCCATAACCAGCGCAACGCTGGCACCAGGGGACAGAATGATCAGAAAGGTCGTGACAAAATAGATCAGGAAGGTTTCTTGTGACATCGCATGTTGAATTTGTTCGGCGATTACTGATAATTTCCGAACAAGATTAATCACAAGGGCCTATCCCCATGACGATGGAAAATACGAATGAGGTTCCGCCACAGGCACCGCCGCCCAAACCCCTGGACAGTTTTGACCGAAAAATCCTCAGCGCCCTGTCCAAGGATGCCCGTCAAAGCTTCGCGGTTCTGGGGGATCAGGTCGGCCTGTCTGCACCGGCGGTTCATGAACGCGTCAAGAAATTGCGCGCCACTGGCGTTATACGGGCCACCTCTGCCCTGCTGGACGGCGCATCGGTTGGGAAACCGTTTCTCGCCTTCGTTCATGTCGACGCAGAGGGTTGGGGAAAAGGGACGCTGACCGAACAACTCCGCGCCACCCCCGAGGTTGAAGAGATGCACTCCGTCTCCGGCGATCATTGCCTGCTGCTCAAACTCAGAACCGCCGGACCGCAGGAAATGGAGAACCTCCTGTCCCTGCTCTATCACACCAAAGGGATCAGAGGAACCAAGTCCGAGATCGTGCTATCCACCTATATAGACCGCCCGGTACAGGCCGAGGTAACACAGCACTGGACATAGCCCCGCGCCAGATAGTTTGCCCCATGAACGCGGTTTTTACCGAAACCATCCATTCAAAGTGTGGCTATCTAGGGCCAGTGTTTAGGGCAAAGCTGCCGTGTCGCACCGCAAAACGAAAATCTAGTATGTATAGGCTGCAATGCGAGGTATGGCCGATGCACAGTGAGAATTGATAGCACCGCTGAGTATCGACAAACGACTAGTCGGTTTCGACCGTCCGCTGTTGACTAACAATCATCGGTCCGACCTGTTCAGTAACGTTTTCAGTGCGAAATCTCTTTAATTCCTTCACCCGGGCCGGCAACCACCGATACCTGTGAGTGCTGAATATCAAGTTCTCGGCTGCCCTGATAATTTCGTCGTTAATTTCGCCTACCCGCTTCCTACCAATGTCAACAAACCTGTGGTGTGCCTGATCTCGTTCCTCAACTGATGTATGAGTGTGAAAGAGGATGCCCAACTTTGGTGAGAGTGCTAAAAAGCGTTGTGCAAACTTGTTTTGATGGTGCCCTAGGCGGCGTCTGCATTTAGCTGATCCATGCCATTGCGCATGCGAGATCGACGAAGGCTTTGAATGAGCTGACGGTTTTCTCGCAACGCAGGGCAATCCGGCGGAACCTTTTGATCCTG
>NZ_JBTLNE010000051.1:0-28305 GCF_054457435.1 Halovulum sp. GXIMD14793
CTTTCAAAAGTTGAAGGAATTCAAACGCATCGCAATGAGGGCAGAGAAAACGGATGCCTCCTATGCCGCGATGATCAACCTGTGCGCAGCCATCATAAACTCACGATGAATGTCCACAGGACCTAAAGCGTTTCGGGATAAACCTGAGCCATAGGATTATCCCGAAACGCGGTGATAAGCCTATAGGGTGTACGCGTTTATGTGATGTCTCAAGGTAAACTCGAAACGCTTTAGGAGTGTTTTGGTCGCGGCATATCCTCAGTTTGGCTGACCGTTCTTGTGGAAAATTGCGGACAGATTGGATTGCTCAACGAGAGAACTTGTCGACCAGTTTTTGAAATGGTGAGCGTGTATCTTCCTCCGGCTTGGCAGGCTGACGCGGCCCCGGCTGCTTATCAGTGACTTCCTGAGCTTTTCCTGTCGATGCCCGGGGCGGGGCAACCTCAAGCGCAACGGCATTCATGAAGCGACCTGTGTCACCGCCAGCCAGATCAGGCGCGCCAGAACTAATGCCTTTCAACAGAGGTTCCAACCAATCCTGATCCGCTTTGGCGAAATCGCCCAGGACATGGTTCTGCACAAGCCGCTTATCGCCGGGATGACCGATCCCCAACCGCACGCGCCAGTAGCTGTCGCCAATATGAGCGTGCAGGGAACGGATACCATTATGCCCGGCTGTTCCGCCGCCTTGCTTAACCCGGCATTTGCCCGGCGCAAGGTCCAGCTCATCATAGAAGACAACCACATCCTCAGGCGTCAGCTTGTAAAACCGCATTGCCTCACCCACGGCCTGACCCGATTTGTTCATATAGGTCTGCGGTTTCACCAGAATGACCTTTTCGCTGCCCAAGCGCCCCTCGGACAGATGCGACTGAAATTTCGATCGCCATGGACCAAATCCATGCGCATCCGCAATCGCCTCCACGGCCATAAAGCCGATATTATGGCGGTTGCCCTGGTATTTGCTGCCCGGATTGCCCAGCCCCACAAACAGTTTCATTCTCGGTCCTCAAAATACAAACGGGCGCGCCGTTCTGGCGCGCCCGATCTGATTATCATGCCTTTGACGGCCCGAAAACTCAGTCTTCGGTCGCTTCGGTTGCGGCTTCTGCCTCACCTTCGCCCTCAGTGGTGCCGGCCTCATCTTCAGCAGACCGCAGGCTGGACGGTGCGGTGATGTTGGCAATCACGAAATCACGGTCGGTGATCGTCGGACGGGTGCCTTTGGGCAGCTCGATGTCCGAGATATAGACCGTATCGCCGACATCGCGGCCTTCCATGTCCACAACCAGCTTTTCCGGGATGTTCTCGGCGGTCACACGCAGTTCCACCTCGTTCCGCACAACGGTCAGAACGCCGCCACGTTTCAGGCCGGGGGCGGCTTCCTCGTTGATGAACTCAACCGGGATATACAGGCTGATCCGTGATTTCGGCCCAAGGCGCAGGAAATCGACATGGGTTGGCAGATCCTTGACCACATCGCGCTGCACGGCACGGCAGATCACGGTGTTGTCTTTGCCATCCACTTTGACGTTCAGAAGCGTCGACAGGAACTTGCCCCGCTTCAGCATGGTCAGCAGTTCGTTGAAATTGACGTTGATCGTCTGCGGCTCGTCTTTGCCGCCATAGATAACGCCTGGTACTTTGCCTTCACGACGTGCTGCGCGGGCGGCCCCCTTGCCTGTCCCTGCGCGCGCCGTGGCGTCGAGAACGGGGTTCTCAGCCATGGTCTTAATCTCCAAATTGTTGCATCTGCGGCCAGCCTCCAAGGGTGCAAGCGCCGCGCGAAGCGTTCCTATAGGCGATTCATGCGCAAATGCAAAGGGGAATGCGCGATTCGGATCATGCAGGTTTGGGGTGAGCCGATGCCGCTATTGCTTGGGCTCGACGCTTTCGACCGTAAGACCGTATGGATTGCGTGAGCCGCTGAGCGAGATGACCTTATCTACGCCGCCAGCATTGGCACCACCCGGAACGGCACACAGCTTAACCTGACGGTTGCTGGGCCAGCCTTCGGGTACGATATCAAGCTCATCCGCGCAGCCGAACCTGCCGTTCTCTTGTGCGACATGCACCGATACCGCCGAGATGGCGGCGCGGGACCGGTCGCTGGGCACCAGCGCGCCCAAACCGGTCGCCAGCGGTGTTCCCATCATCGAAGCGGTTGATGCGCCCAGAACCAGTGCCCAGACCCCCGCCAGCATGACCCGGTTTTCCGTCAGCAGACTGCCGGGTGGACGGCGGGCAAACAGCACAAGCAATCCCGATAGGCCTGCCATAACGGCGGCAACTATCAGCGCGCGGCTTTCGAGGATGGCGACGAAATCGTAATCCGGCACAAAGCGAGTGAACCGCGCACCATAAAGCGAAACGGCAAATCCGAACAAAGCCATCAGCAACAGCACCATGAAGGCCTGCCGTGCCGGGTCGGGTGTATGTGCATAGACCGGTATCTGCCGCGGTGGGCCGTGGGTGCTGGCTTCGAAGGTCAGGCGGGCCTTGATATGATTTGCCGTGCGGCCGATCCCACGCTGCTCGTTTCCGGCACGCAGATCAAGTTCCGATGCGTACCAGCCGGGATAGATCGTCAGTAGCAGATAGCACAGCCAGAAAATCAGGCCGCCAGCCATCAAAAGGTTACGCCAGGGCCCGGAAACAGCGTCTACGATCAACAGACCTGCGGTGCCCACAATAACCAACATGCCCGAGGCGGCAAACACCACGCCGTACTTCAAAATCCGAGTGAAGGAGGAGCGTGAGCGGCGCACAAGCGGTTGTTCCAGCGTCGGCAGCAGAAACAGAATCGAAAGCACCGCCAACCCGAAAAACATAAATACATCGCCAAGATCGATGTGACCGCCCTTGGTGGTCAAACCAAGCTTGTGGCTGATATAAACCACAAGAATCCAAACACTTGGCACAAATCCCAAGGCGCCAAGCAGGCGGGACATTACAGATCCAGATAGATACGCCACAGAAGAACCCCCCAAGTCGTTCGACGGCACGATTCGCACAAAGCCTCAGCAAAATCAGTCGAAAATATGTCACAATATTGCATTTGACACAAATACTGGATGTTCATCAGGGCAATTGCTCCGAGTGACAATCCTTCCTAAAGCTGTTGCCAGACCAAACCAAGGAACGACCATGCCTGTGATCACCTGTATCGAAGACCTCCGCGTTCTGGCGCAAAAACGGGTGCCGAAAGTCTTTTATGACTATGCCGATAGCGGCTCCTGGACCGAACAGACCTATCGCTCGAACGAGGAAGACTTTCAGAAGATCCGCCTTCGCCAGAAGGTGGCAATCGACATGACAGGCCGATCAACCGCGACCCAGATGGTCGGCGAAGACGCCGCGATGCCTGTGGCCCTGGCCTCGGTGGGGCTGACCGGCATGCAATGTGCCGAGGGAGAGATAAAGGCCTGTCGCGCCGCGCAGAAATTCGGCGTGCCCTTCACCCTGTCGACCATGTCGATCTGTTCGATCGAAGATGTATCCGCAGCCGTCGACAAGCCCTTCTGGTTCCAACTGTATGTCATGCGCGACCGGGAGTTCGCCGATGGTCTGATCGACCGGGCCAAGGCTGCGGGGTGTACGGCTTTGGTGCTGACGCTGGACCTGCAACTGATCGGCCAGCGGCACAAGGACCTGAAGAACGGTCTCGGCGCGCCGCCCAAGCTGACAGCGCGGACCCTTCTGGATATGGCGATGAAGCCGCGCTGGTCCCTGCCCATGCTGAAAACCGACAAGCGCACCTTCCGCAATATCGTCGGCCATGCCAAAGGGGTGGACGATATGGGGACGCTGGCGGAATGGACCCATGCGCAGTTCGATCAGTCGCTGACCTGGGACGATATCGATTGGATCCGGGACCGCTGGGATGGAAAGTTTATCCTAAAGGGCATTCTGGACCCCGAGGATGCGCGCCGCGCCGTGGACAAGGGGGCGGATGCGATTGTCGTCTCGAACCATGGCGGGCGGCAGCTGGATGGCGCTTTGTCTTCGCTGTCCATGCTGCATCAGATCGCCAAGGCGGTTGGTAATCAGACGGAGGTGCATTTCGATGGCGGGATCCGGTCTGGGCAGGATGTGCTGAAGGCCTTGGCGCTGGGCGCGAAGGGCACCTATATCGGCCGCGCCTTTGCCTATGGTCTGGGTGCTATGGGTGAGGCTGGGGTGACCAAGGCGCTGGAGGTCATCCACAAAGAACTCGACAGCACAATGGGTCTGTGCGGGCGCACCAAAGTGGCGGATTTGAACCGGGAAAACCTGATTTTCCCGCAGGACATCCCGGCACCCTTCGGACCTGCTGAAGCCTAAAAACCGACCCTTCCCGCGCGGAATCAAGGCCGAAGGCCGCCGCGCATCGCCGAGCCGTCCCGTCGGCACGGCGATTGGGCTGGTCTTGGTGCCGCGAATGGATGGTGCGCGCCAGTTCTTAGATCAAGTGAGCTGAATAGCCGATGGATCGCCGCGCCACGGCTCGGCGATGCGCGGCCCCCTACCGATCCACTCAGTGCAGGATATACCGAACCTAACCGGCCCGATGCGCTCCATCGGCCAGACTGCGTACAAAATCCAGCACATCCGCCACGCTGTCGCCTTTGCCGATACGATCCACAATGGCCGAACCGACAACCGCGCCATCAGCAACCCCGGCAATCGCCTCGGCGTTTTCCGGCGTTTTGATCCCAAAGCCCACACAGACTGGCAGATCAGTCTGCGCCTTGATCCGCGCCACCTCGGGCGCGACATCCCCGGCCTCGGCCGCAGCAGCCCCCGTGATCCCGGTGATCGAGACGTAATACACAAAGCCCGAGGTGTTCTGCAGGACCTTAGGCAACCTTTTCTCATCCGTTGTCGGCGTCGCCAGACGGATGAAATTCAGCCCCGCCGCCTGCGCAGGCAGGCACAGCTCGTCATCTTCTTCGGGTGGCAGATCGACGACAATCAGCCCATCCACGCCTGAGGCTTTGGCTTTGGACAAGAAAGTCTCAACGCCCATAGCATGGATCGGATTATAGTACCCCATCAAAACAATCGGCGTCGCATCATCGGTCTTTCGAAACCCGGCGGCCAGATCCAGCGTCTTTTGCAGGGTCATGCCTGCCTCCAGCGCCCGGCTTGCCGCCAACTGAATGGACGGCCCGTCCGCCATGGGGTCGGTAAAGGGCAACCCCAGTTCGATGATATCAACCCCGACACCAGGCAGGCCCTTCACCACCTCAAGCGCGGTGGCATAGTCAGGATCGCCTGCCATCACATAAGAGATAAAGGCTTTCTTCCCGTCCGCTTTCAGTCGGGCAAAGGTGGTGTCGATCCGGCTCATCTGTAACCTCGGCTGGTTGATCCTGACCGATGTGCCGAATGCAGCGCAGGGAATCAAGGTGGAAGTGTCTAAGTGGGCGCTATGGCTTGCAGTACCCCTACTTATGAAGGGTCATATGGATGGTGCATTTGGGCGACCCGCTGCCGTATCACCCAGATGCAAACGTTTGGCACAGGTTGCGGCGAATGGGCACCCAGTATCCAAACCTATCAAATTCTTGCACGTAGTCTGATATCCGATCGCACTACGCTTTTAAAGCCACCGATAACGATTTTGGTTTTCCCGATGGATGTGGAGTATTTGCGAAACGGCAATTATGCTTGGAACAGTTCAGAAAAGATGAGGTCGATATGTCGAAATGGAGCTTTGAAGGGCCCAGTAGAGCAGACCCTGTTTCATTCGTCAGAAGCTTTTGTGCCGACTACAAGTCTTGGAATGACACGGCGATGACCTTGAGTGATGGATTGACCAAGTCTGAAAAGCGCGACGCAATGGAAGAGGCGAGTGACGCCTATAAGGCTTTTCTTAGACCATTTATTACGCCAGACACCAAGTTGCAGCTTGTAGCATTTGGCTCCCATTCAGCTTTTGATCCTTCGCGTCTTGAGTTTTCTGACGTTGACGACCTTTCAACGGGTCTAAGTGTACCTTTCTCGATCAAGGACCCTGACCTTGGTTCCAATGATGACTATGTCGCAGAAATCGAGAAAGCTGCTGATGGAAAACTTATGTTGAAACAGGTTTGGTACATTGATCCATTTCCCGAAAAAGGACAGGAACGCTTGGCGTTCCTTTAGCCAAGTGGCTGGGTTTGAGATTTATGATTGATAGCTCGGGCAAAAAAGGTGCTCCTTGGTGTTCGATGTTAAACACCTTGTACACGGCAACTCCGCGATAGGATCGCCCACCTTCCCATCCCTTACTGTTGCCAATCCGGCAGCCCCCGACTAGACAGCCGGTCAGAACTTCAAAGAGGCATGGGCCATGGGCTTCAAGACCGGTATTGTCGGACTGCCGAATGTCGGCAAGTCGACCCTATTCAACGCATTGACCCGCACGGCGGCAGCGCAGGCGGCGAACTTCCCGTTTTGCACGATTGAGCCAAATGTGGGTGAGGTCTCGGTTCCTGATGCGCGGTTGACCAAACTGTCTGGGATTGCCGGATCAGCACAGGTCATTCCGGCCCGGATGACCTTTGTCGATATCGCAGGGCTGGTCAAAGGCGCGTCCAAGGGCGAGGGGCTGGGCAACCAGTTTCTGGCCAATATCCGCGAATGCGACGCCATCGCCCATGTGCTGCGTTGCTTTGAGGATGATGACGTTACCCATGTCGATGGGCGCGTCAATCCGGTCGAAGATGCCGAAACCATCGAAACAGAGTTGATGCTGGCCGATCTGGAAAGCATCGAAAAGCGGGTGGCCGGACTGGTCCGCAAGGTCAAGGGCGGCGACAAAGAGGCCGTGGCGCAGACCCGCCTGCTGGACGTTGCCAAGGCGGCGTTGGAAAGCGGCAAGCCCGCCCGCACGGTTGAGGTGGATGCCGAAGACGCCAAGCCCTGGGCCATGCTGCAACTGCTGACCGCCAAGCCGGTGCTCTATGTCTGCAATGTCGAGGAATCTTCGGCCGCCACCGGCAATGCCCATTCCGAAGCCGTGGCCAAAATGGCCGAGGCGCAGGGCGCGGGTGTCGTGGTGATCTCTGCCGCCATCGAGGAAGAAATCGCCCAGCTGGACGATGTGGAACGCGCGGAATTTCTGACGGATATGGGGCTGGAGCAACCCGGCCTCGACCGCTTGATTGCCGCAGGCTACATCCTGCTGGGCCTCCAGACCTACTTCACCGTTGGCCCGAAAGAGGCGCGCGCCTGGACCATCCGCAAGGGCACGCTGGCACCGCAGGCGGCAGGCGTGATCCACGGCGATTTTGAGCGCGGCTTCATCCGGGCGGAAACCATCGCCTATGACGATTTCGTTGCGCTGGGCGGGGAACAGGCCGCAAAGGAGTCCGGCAAGATGCGGGCGGAGGGCAAGGGGTATGAGGTCGCCGATGGCGATGTCATGCATTTCCTGTTCAACACCTGACCGGTGGCCTGCTGCTGCCAAACGGCACGATATCGCCGTTGATCAACTTGGGGGTGTCACGCTGTGTACTGGGGTCGTAAACTGGCGCCGTCATGTATATGTCACGTGACCGTATTATCCGGCGTGGGAAACAGAGGGGAGCAGTCATGAAAATCGCGGTACTCGGGGGGGACGGTTTTGTCGGCTGGCCCACAACGCTGCACCTGTCCAGTCTGGGGCATGACGTTCATATCATCGACAATCTCAGCCGCCGCTGGATTGATACCGAACTGGGCGTCCAGTCGCTGACACCAATGGATTCGATCCAGGAACGGACCCGCATCTGGTACGCGGAAACCGGACGGCGCATCCATTTCCATTTGATTGATGTGGCCGAGCATTACGAGATTTTCAAAAACTGGCTGGCCGAGGAAAAGCCTGACGCGATCATCCATTTCGCCGAGCAACGCGCCGCGCCCTATTCGATGAAGTCTGACCGCCACAAAGTTTACACCGTCAACAACAATGTCAGTGCAACCCATAATGTTCTAAGCGCCATGGTCGAAACCGGCATTGACGCGCATCTGGTGCATCTGGGCACCATGGGGGTTTATGGCTATTCGACAGTTGGCGCGGCGATCCCCGAAGGCTATCTGCCGGTTAAGATCAACACCATGGATGGTGGCGAGGCCGAGCAGGAGATCCTCTATCCGACCCGCCCTGGCTCGGTCTATCACATGACCAAGTCACTGGATCAGATTCTGTTCCAGTTTTATGCCCAGAATGACGGGCTGCGCATCACCGACCTGCATCAGGGGATCGTCTGGGGCACGCATACCGACCAGACCCGCCGCCACGAGCAGTTGATCAACCGTTTCGACTATGACGGTGACTATGGCACGGTCTTGAACCGCTTCCTGATCCAGGCCGCGATCGGCTATCCGCTGACCGTGCACGGCACCGGCGGCCAGACCCGCGCCTTCATCCATATTCAGGACAGCGTGCGCTGCATCGAATTGGCCCTGAATGACGCCCCGCAAGCCGGTGACCGAGTGAAAATCTTCAACCAGATGACCGAAACCCACCGGGTGCGTGATTTGGCTGAACTGATCGCCAAGCTGACCGATGCCGAGGTGGCCTATCTGCCCAACCCGCGCAAGGAAGCCCCGGAAAACGATCTGGTGGTCAAGAACGACCAGTTCCTGGCACTGGGCCTTGATCCGATCAAACTTGAGGATGGTTTGCTAAGCGAGATCATGGACGTGTCCAAAAAATACGCCCACCGCGTCGACCGGTCCCGCATTCCTGCGGTGTCCGCATGGACCAAGGAAATCGGCGAAAAGGTCGAACATGACCCGGAACATAAAGGGCTGAAATCAGTCTCGTGAAAACCGCCTACGTCACGTTGGTCACAAATGACGGCTTTGCCACCGGCGCGCGGGCGCTGGTGAAGTCGCTGCGGCTGACCGGGACGCAGGCGGATATCGTGGTGATGCATACCGGCGGTGTGTCCGAGGCGGCACTGCCGGATGCGACCTGCATCAAGGTCGACCTGCTGGACACGTCCGAGGCGTTTAACGCCCGACATGCTAAGCGTGAAATCCATGGCAACAACCCTTTCACCAAGGGCCGCAAACCGGATTTCCACACGCCGCTAGATAACTTCGCCAAACTGCGTTTATGGCAACTGCCCTATGACCGCGTGGTGTTTCTGGATGCCGACACGCTGGTCCTGCGCACTATCGACCGGTTGTTTGACTACCCGGAGTTCTGTGCCGCTCCGAATGTCTATGAGACGCTGGCCGACTTCCATCGCCTGAATTCCGGCGTCTTCACCGCTCAGCCCTCGCAAGCAACATTCAATGCGATGATGGCGCGACTGGATGCGCCGGATGTGTATTGGAAACGGACCGACCAGACATTTTTGCAGGATTTCTTCCCCGACTGGCAGGGCCTGCCGGTCTTTTACAACATGCTGCAATATGTCTGGTTCAACATGCCCGAGCTTTGGGATTGGGCCTCGATCAAGGTGCTGCATTACCAATACGAAAAACCGTGGGAGGCAGAGCATCCCCGCCGCGATCAACTCGCCCCATTGATTGACCTGTGGCATCAGATTGCCGATGGCCACGCGCCTGACTTGAGCAATCTGCCAAGCCCATGCACGCGCTGATCACCGGGGCTTCTGGCCTTGTAGGGCATCTGGTTGCAACGGGACTGCAGGCCCGCGGCTGGCAGATCACCCGGCTGGGACGGCAGGCGGGGGACATTCCCTATGTTCTTGGGGACCGGCCCGACCTGCCGCAAGCTGACCTGCTGGTGCATTGCGCCTTTGCCCATGTGCCCGGTCGGTATCGTGGTGGCGAAGGTGACGACCCCGAGACCTTTCGCCGCCTGAACCTCGACGGCAGCCAGGCCCTGTTCGAAGCCGCCAGACCATCCGTGTGCCGTCTGATCTTTCTGTCCAGTCGTGCCGTCTACGGGCCAAAAGCACCAGGCGCAGAGCTGACCGAGGACACCCCGGCGACCCCCGATACGCTTTACGGCCAGATCAAACTTCTGACGGAAGAGGCGCTTGCCGCCCTGACCGCCCCCGATTTCTTACCCATCTCTCTGCGCGTGACCGGTGTTTATGGCCCGCCGCCACCGGGCCGTGCCCATAAATGGACCGACCTCTTTGCGGATTTTCGCGACGGCCACCCGATTGCCTCGCGCATCGCGACCGAGGTTCACGGTGATGACCTTGCCGCCGCGATTGATCTGCTGTCCGGGGCAGGGGCAGGCATCTACAACGTCTCTGACATCCTGCTGGATCGGTATGACCTGCTGGCAGAGGTCGCAGACCTAACCGGCTGTTGCAGCCGGTTGCCTAGGCGCTCTGCCGCTCTGCCGAACGTGATGAACACCGGCAGATTGCGCTCCCTTGGCTGGCAACCGGGTGGGGTGGCAAAGCTTAGGAAAACGTTGAAAGAGCTGTTGTAGCCATAAGGCTGGGCGCAGCACAACGCCCAGAATGCAGCGATATAGACCGCCCTGTCTCAATCGCCAGGCAGGCACATTGCCCTGTTGGCTACTTTGGGGTTTACGCCAGAACCTCATCCCGAAAAGTTCACCGCAAGCCAATCATAGGCCGCCATCATGCCGCTTAGGGTCTGCGATTTATTGCCCTGCAGCAGCATCCAGCGGCCGGTGCTGAGGAACGAGTTGCCAGTGTAGTTCCGCTCAGTCAGGACCAAATCGCGTTTCGGGTCGATCATCATAAAATGCCCACCATATCCGTCGGTCCAGATCGTGCCATCCTGCGCCCTTATCCACCAACCATAGCCAAAGTGGCTATAGCGCGTGTAGTTAATAGGACTTTCTTTCAGGTCGCTATGCGGTGCGGTGGACAGCTTGATCCAGTCTTCCGATACAACCTGTTTCCCGTTCCATCGCCCGCCCTGCGCCACCATGACGCCGACCCGGACCATGTCGCGCGTGCTGACATAGATGTAGTATTGCAAGTGCCTGGTGTCTTTGCTCGGCATAAACCACGGGTCCCCCATGATCACATTGTCGGCGCTGAAATCCTGCATGCCCAGAGGCTTTGCAAGGAACTCCTCCATAAATGCTCCAATCTCGTAGCCGGTTTCCTGAACCAGGATGGTCCCCAAAGCGTTTGCGTCGAAATTGTTACTAAAGAAGTATTCTCCCGGCTTATGACTGCCGCGCTTTGGCCGGTCGGTAATCTGCTCATCATGTTCACCTGCAGCTGGCAGGTAGATGCCCGATCGAAACATGAGCAAATCGCGGATCGTTGCCGTTTTTTCCTGATCTGTAAGGGGAGTGTTTTCGTCAATGTTCAAGTCAGCAAGAGTTTTATCAAGGTCTATCAAGCCCTTGTCCACGGCAATGCCATACATCAGGCTCATGATGGATTTGCGCATGGAATGTGTGTTCATGATCAGATCTGTCGGTCCGTCGGCAAAGATCACCTTTTCTCCATGCATGATCATACGCGCACGTATCCGGTCACCCGGTCCGGGGGCGGGCCAAAGTTCGTTGACCTTGGTCGCGTCGAATTCTGCTGTTTCTAGTTCAGTTTGTGTAGCTGGGGATGGGTTGGGCACACGTGGCAAAGAGCCCCAAACCAAGACGCCGCCGACAAGCAGGGCAAGCGCAAGCAAAGCCTTCCGCATGTGGAATTCTCCAATGATTGTTTTCAGGGAACTCGGCTACAAAATAACTATGATCCAATAGTAGCAAATATCGGCGCATGATCCGAGGGTTTTTCCCACCCCCGAACATGGCGCAGAACGCGGCTGCCGCCGGCATCCGCCAGCAGATCGGAACTGGCCCAGATGTGATCCAGACGCCGGCCTTTGTCTGCCGCGTCCCAATCCTTGGCGCGATAGGACCACCAGGAATAAAGCTGGCCTTCGGGGATATCCTTGCGGGTGACATCGACCCAGTCGCCAGCGGACTGGACCGCACCCAGAGCCTCGACCTCGATGGGGGTATGGGACACTACCTTCAGCAATTGTTTATGCGACCAGACGTCATCCTCGCGCGGGGCGATGTTGAGGTCACCGACAAGCACAGACTTCTTAGGTTTTTCTGCCGCGAACCATTGGCGCATCTCGTCCAGAAAATCGAGCTTATGGCCAAATTTCGGGTTAACCTCCCGATCCGGCTCATCACCTCCGGCGGGGACATAGAAATTGTGGATAGTCAGGCCGTTTTCCAGCTTGGCCGCAACATGCCGTGCGTCGCCCTTTTCGCAAAAATCCCTGTGCCCGGCATCTTCCAGCGGCAGGCGGGACAGGATGGCGACGCCGTTGTAACCCTTCTGGCCACGGGCAACCATATGCGTATAGCCAAGGCCGGCGAACACATCAGCCGGGATTTTGTCGACCGGGGATTTGCATTCCTGCAGGCACAGCACATCCGGCGCTTCCTGTGTTAGCAGATCGCTGACCAACCCCTGACGCAAACGCACAGAGTTGATGTTCCAGGTTGCAATCGTAATGGCCATGTTGTCCCCCTCTGGTGTGTGGTCTGAACCTAGCGGGTGGGGCGCGCGGATGCCATCGGAAACCTGCGGGAAGTGGGCCACTTTAATGATTGGACCCGGGTTCTAAGCCGCGCATCGTCGAGCCGTGGCGCGGCGATGCGCGGCGGCCTTCGGCCTTGGTTCCGCGCTGGCTAAAGCCTTTGGCAACTCGCGGACCTGCGTTCAGGTTCTCAACCCGAGCGCCTTAGCGACCAGCGGCAGAATGTGATCCCGCGTCAATGGCGCAAGCGGCACGTGTCCCGGGTTGGTCGGGTCAATCCACCGGACCTCTTCAATCTCGGCAGCGGGGTGCGGCGCAGCGTCAGTTTCGATCAGAAAAACGTAAGCCAGAACGATATGTCCCGCCTCATTCGCCGCAGGCGCGCTGAACTGGCCAAGCGGATGGGTCTCTGCTGCCTGAACCGATAGCCCAAGCTCTTCGTCAAGCTCACGGCAAAGCGCATCAACGGGCGTCTCACCCGGGTCGATTTTGCCACCGGGCTGCATGAAAGCTATGGTGCCGCGCTTGCGGACCAGAAGGGTCATACCGTCGCTTCGACAAAGCGCCGCAGCAGCAATCAGTATGGTTGTGGTAGAGCCCATGGTCGCGGTGATAAACAGCCCACTGGCCAACCGCAAGACCGACCTGCCCAAAGCCATATTGTGCGCCCGCAAAGATGGGCGTAGGACAGGTCGCAAGGAGCGGCCCCATATGACCGACACGTCCCCCAGATCCAGCCTTTGGCGCGCCCGCATGGTGCCATTGATCGTCGCCACGGCTTTGCTGATGGAGACGCTGGATGCCACGGTTCTGTCGACCTCTCTGCCGCAGATCGCGCTGGATCTGGGGGCCGACCCGATCCACCTGAAACTGGCCCTGACCTCGTATCTGCTGGCCCTAGCGGTGTTCATCCCCGCCTCGGGCTGGGCGGCGGATCGCTATGGTGCGCGGCTGGTGTTCCGGCTGGCGATTCTGGTGTTTGCTGCCGGGTCGATCGCTTGCGCGATGTCGAGCACGCTGGGACACTTGGTTGTAGCACGGGTTCTGCAAGGCATGGGCGGGGCGATGATGGTGCCGGTCGGACGGCTAATCGTCTTGCGCGCAACGCCTAAGGCCGAACTGGTCAATGCACTGGCCTGGCTGACCATTCCAGCGCTGATCGGCCCGGTTTTGGGGCCTCCGCTGGGCGGCTTTATCACGACCTTTTTCGACTGGCGCTGGATCTTCTGGATCAACATTCCGATTGCAGCACTTGGCCTTGTGCTGGTCACACTGCACATTCCGGATATCCGGGTTGATGGCGTCGGGCGTTTCGATCTGGGCGGCTTTCTGTTGCTTGGCCCGGGGTTGGCGGCGGCGCTGACCGGGGTGACGCTGCTAAGCGTGGATATTGCACCGCTGTCCCTGTCCTGGGCGCTGACCCTGGGCGGCCTGATCCTTCTGGCCTTCTATGTCAGACACGCGCTGCGGCACGCAGCCCCGATCATTGACCTGCGCCTTATGCGCCTGCCGACCTTTCGCGCCAGCGTGACGGGCGGCACCATGTTTCGCGTTGGCTCCGGCGCGCTGCCGTTTCTGTTGCCGCTGCTGTTGCAGCTTGGCTTTGGTCTCAGCGCGTTTCAATCCGGCATGATGACCTTCGCCGCCGGGGCAGGGGCCATGATGATGAAATTCTTCGCCCCGCCCCTGCTGCGCCGCTTTGGGTTCCGCAAGGTGCTGCTTGTCAACGCGGTGCTGTCTGCAGCCTCGCTTGCAACACCTGCGGCTTTCACACCGCAAACCCCGTGGCTGGTCATGCTGCTGGTTCTGTTCATCGGCGGGCTTTGCCGATCCCTGCAGTTCACAGCGCTCCACGCCGTGGCCTATGCCGAGGTGTCGTCGGACAGCCTGAGCAGTGCAACCTCGTTCAGCTCGGTCCTGCAACAGCTTTCCTGGTCGCTGGGGATCACGCTCGCCGCCTTCGGACTGGAGGCCATGCAGGCCTTGACCGGCGCAGACACCATCCTGCAGGGCCACTTCCCGGCGGTATTTCTGCTGATGGCGGCACTGCCGCTGATTTCGGTGATTTTCTTCGCCCGCCTGTCGCGCAGTGCCGGTGCGGAAATGCTGGATTAGCAGGCAGTCGCGCGGCCCTCGGGTCCGAAGCTCTTGACTGTATGGTAAAATCCCTGAACCATGGCAAAGAAGACGCCCCGACATTTTGGGCAATATGACAGGGGGCCCAGGTGCCGGGTGTGATCAGTGGCTATGTACGCTTCGTTGATGCGATAAACTACCGTCTTGGCTGGATGGCCATGTATCTTGTGTTTGTGCTGATCGGGATTCTGCTCTGGTCAGTCTTTGCCAAGACATTCACGAACCCTTCCCTATGGACCGTGGAGCTGGCGCAGTTCGTGATGGTGTCCTACTTTATCATTGGCGGACCCTATTCGATCCAGCTGGGATCGGCGGTGCGGATGGATCTGTTCTATGGCGAATGGACACCGCAGACCAAAGCCTGGGTGGATGCGCTGACCGTGCTGTGTCTTATTTTCTATCTCGGTGTGCTGCTTTACGGCGCGTGGCTCTCCACCTCCTATTCGCTGGAATACGGGGAGCGGAACGCGACCGCCTGGCGGCCCTATCTCTGGCCGGTCAAGATCGTCATCACCTTTGGCATCTTCCTGATGCTTTTGCAGGCCATAGCGGAATTTTTCCGCGATATCGCCCGCATCCGAGGTCAGGAGATTTAGGCCCATGTCTTACGAACTGATCGCCATCCTGATGTTCTCCATGATGATGCTGATGCTGATGACCGGCCAGCGGGTTTTCGGGGCCATCGGGTTTGTCGCCGCAGTGGCCGTGCTGCTGCTCTGGAGTGACCGGGGCGGGGCGGATATCCCGTTTTCCCAAGTCATGAAGCTGATGAAATGGTATCCGCTGCTGACGCTGCCGATGTTCATCTTCATGGGCTATGTGCTGTCGGAATCCAAAATTGCCGATGACCTCTACCGGATGTTCCATGTCTGGATGGGTGGCGTCTCAGGCGGGCTGGCTATTGGGACAATCGGCCTGATGGTGCTGGTTTCGGCCATGAATGGTTTGTCCGTTGCAGGTATGGCCATCGGGGCCACCATTGCCCTGCCGGAACTTCTCAAACGCGGCTATGACAAACGCATGGTGACGGGGGTGATACAGGCGGGGTCGTCGCTTGGCATCCTTGTGCCACCCTCCGTCGTGCTGGTGCTTTATGCCATGATCGCCCGCCAGCCCGTTAGCCAGCTATGGCTGGCAGGCGCTGTGCCCGGGCTGATGATGGCAGCGATGTTCGTGATCTACATCGCCATCCGCTGCAAGATCACCCCGTCACTTGGCCCCGCCATGCCGCATACCGATTTGGCCCAATATGATGAAATGGCGACCGAGCCGGTGCGCGTGCCCTGGCTGGTGATCGGCCTCGCCGCCCTGATCGTGATCCCCTACAATATCGGCTGGCTGGATATCCAGCAGGCCGGGTTCGCTGCCCTTGCGGTTGCCGTTCTTGGCTATGGCCTGCGCGACCATTTCAACTGGTCGACCGAATATTGGATGTCTGAAAAGAACCGCCTGCTGTTTTCCGGCGTCCTGCCTATCGCCATCTTTGCCACCATGATGGTGCCTTTCATCTCTGGCCGCGCCGGTCTGGTAGAGGCTTCGGCGATCGGGGCAACCACCGCCTTTGTCGCCGCCGTGTTGAAAGGCCGCATGACCAAAGAGGTGTTCGAGACCTGCACCCGCCAGACCCTGGCCATCAGCTGCATGTTCATGTGGATCATCCTGGCCGCCCTTGGCTTCGGTGCGGTGTTTGACGGGCTGGGTGCTGTCAACGCCATCAAGGATCTGTTTACCGAACAAATGGGTCTCGACCCATGGACCATCCTGATCCTGATGCAGCTGTCATTCCTGCTTATGGGCACGTTTCTGGATGACACCGCAATGCTGGTCATCGTCGCCCCACTTTATGTGCCGCTGGTCAAACTGCTGGGCTTTGACCTGATATGGTATGGCGTGCTTTACACCATCACCACGCAGATTGCCTATATGACCCCGCCCTTTGGCTATAACCTGTTCCTGATGCGCGCCATGGCCCCGCCCGAGGTGACCCTGGGCGATATCTACCGCTCCATCGTGCCTTTCGTCGCGGTGATGGTGATCGCGCTGGCCACCATCATGGCTTTCCCGGAAATCGCCCTTTGGCTGCCAAATTTCGTCTACGGAAAATAACCCCCTACCTGAAAGGCCCACACAACAGACCAACAACACAAGTTCAACAAGGAGAGAGTACCATGACAACAAGACGTAAGTTCATTGCCGCAGGTGCCGGTGCCGCCGCCGCTGGCCTTGCCGCACCGGCGCTGGCGCAGAACACCATCCGCTGGCGCATGCAGACCTATGCCGGTCCGGCACTGGCCGAGCATGTGATCAAACCGGCCATCGACAGCTTCAACAAGATCGCTGGCGACCGGATGCAGATCGAACTGTTCTTCGCCGATCAGCTGGTCCCGACGGGCGAGTTGTTCCGCGCCATGCAGAAAGGCACCATCGACGCGGTGCAGTCTGATGATGATTCAATGGCCTCTCCGACCGAGGTGACCGTGTTCGGCGGCTACTTCCCCTTCGCCTCGCGCTATTCGCTGGATGTACCGGTGCTGTTCAACCAGTACGGTCTGGGCGAAATCTGGGCGGCGGAATATGAAAAAGTCGGCGTAAAGCACATCTCCGCCGGGGCCTGGGATCCCTGCCACTTTGCCACCAAGGATCCGATCAACTCGCTTGAGGACCTGAAAGGCAAACGCGTCTTCACCTTCCCGACCGCAGGCCGCTTCCTGACGCAGTTCGGCGTCGTTCCGGTGACCCTGCCTTGGGAAGATATTGAGGTCGCTGTACAGACTGGTGAACTCGACGGCATCGCCTGGTCCGGCATCACCGAGGATTACACCGTCGGCTGGGCGGATGTGACTGACTACTTCCTGACCAACAACATCTCCGGCGCCTGGTGCGGCTCGTTCTTCGCCAATATGGACCGCTGGAATGAACTGCCCGATGATCTGAAAGAACTGCTGCAGGTCTGCATGGAGCAATCACACTATTACCGCCAGTGGTGGTATTGGGGCGGTGAGGCCAGCCTGCGGGTCAACGGTCCGAAGATGAAGCTGACCTCTATCCCTGACGAAGAATGGGCCACGGTCGAAGCCGCCGCCCGGGTCTTCTGGGACGAAATCGCCGAAGAATCCGAGACCAAGGCGAAGGTCGTCGAGATCATAAAACAGTATAACGCTGATATGGAAAAAGCCGGCCGACCCTATCGCTACGGCTAAGGCATCGCACCAACCGCTTCGTCCCCGCCAGCGGCGGGGGCGAAGCTGATAGACCTGACCGGCCAAGGGCCGGTCTCCGCTTGATAAGTGAGAGAGACGCATGCCCGGAAACCTGACCCTGGAAGAGTTGCGCGCCGCCGTTGAGGCAGGCGAGATTGACACCGTCATTGTCGCCCAGATCGACATGCAGGGCCGCCTGATGGGCAAGCGGTTTCACGCCCGGCATTTCCTGGACCACGCCCATGCCGAAACCCATTCGTGCAATTACCTGCTGGCCACGGATCTCGAGATGTTTACCGTGGATGGCTACGCCTCGACTTCGTGGCAATCGGGCTATGGCGATTACACCATGCGCCCCGATCTCTCGACCCTGCGCCGCGCGGGCTGGCTTGAGGCCAGCGCGCTGGTGCTCGCCGATGTGCTTGACCATCACGGCCACGCGCCCGTTGCGCATTCACCGCGCGCCATGCTCAAGGCCCAGATCGACCGGCTGGCGGAAAAGGGCCTGACGGCAACCGCGGCGACTGAACTCGAATTCTTCATTTTCGAACAAAGCTTCCAAACCCTGCATGACGAAGGCTACCGCGCGCTGACCCCCTTGGTGCGCTACAACGAAGATTACGCGCTGGCCCTTTCCACCAAGGACGAGGTGATCATGCGCCCCCTGCGCAATGGCCTCTATGCCTCCGGCATCCCGGTCGAAGGCACGAAGGGTGAGGCCGAGGCGGGCCAACAGGAACTCAACATCCTGTATTCCGACGCGCTCGATACCGCCGAAAATCACCTCATCGCCAAACATGCTGCCAAGGAAATCGGCTTTCTGACCGGCCATGCCGTCAGCTTTCTGCCGAAATGGGCCCCGGACCGGGTTGGCTCGGCCTCGCATGTTCATCTGTCCCTGCAGGGCGATAACGGCCCCGCCTTCCACGATCCGAACGCCCCGCTGGGCCTGTCGCAGGCCGGACGCCATTTCCTTGGCGGCCTCTTGAAATACGCCTCCGACCTGACTGTGTTCATGGCCCCTTATGTTAACAGCTACAAACGCTTTCAGGCAGGCAGCTTCGCCCCCACCCGCAAGGTCTGGTCTGTCGACAACCGCACCGCCTCTTTCCGCCTCTGTGGGGACAGCTCCCCCGCCGTGCGCGTCGAATGCCGTGTGCCGGGGGCCGACATGAACCCCTGCCTTGTGCTGGCCGGCATGATCGCCGCCGGACTGGCCGGGCTGGAGGAACAGCTTGACCTAGGTGAGCCGCTGACCGGTGACGCCTATGAAGGCACCGCCAATGAAATTCCGCTGACCTTGCGCGCCGCGACAGAGGCCTTGCGCGGCTCCACAATGCTGCGCGCGGCCATGGGCGATGCGGTGGTCGATCACTACACCCGCGCCGCCGAATGGGAACAGCAGGCCTTTGACGCCGCTGTCACCGACTGGGAAATCGCCCGGGGATTTGAGCGCGCCTGACATGATCACCCATATCGACCATCTGGTGCTGACCGTCCGCGACACAGAGGCCGCCGCTCGGTTCTACACGGATGTGCTGGGCATGCAGCGCATCACCTTTGCCGGAATCCGCACCGCGCTTGCCTTTGGCAATCAAAAGATCAACCTGCAGACCCTCGGGCAGGAAACACGCAACCATGCGGGCATCGGCTCGGGCGATCTGTGCCTGATCACCGAAATGCCGATGGACGATCTGCTTGACCATCTGGTCAAAAAGGGCGTAGCGATTTTGGAAGGGCCGGTGGCAAAATCCGGGGCGACGGGGCCGATCACCTCGGTCTATTTCAACGATCCTGATGGCAATCTGATAGAGGTCAGCCGATATGACTAAGACGCTTCAATGTATCTCTCCTATCGACGGATCGGTTTATACCGAGCGTCCCGTTATGTCCGAAGGCGCGGCCCGCGATAGTCTGGCCAAGGCCCGCGCCGCGCAAAAAGACTGGGCCGCCCGCCCGCTGGCAGACCGCATCGCGCTGGTGCAGGCCGGGGTCAAACGCCTGGGCGAAATGAATGACGAGATCGTCCCCGAACTGGCCCATATGATGGGCCGCCCGGTGCGCTATGGCGGCGAATTCGGTGGTGTGGACGAACGCACCAACTATATGGCTGAGATTGCCGAAAAGGCTTTGGCCCCGATCATTGTCGAAGCCTCTGACGCCTTCGAACGCCGCATCGAACGCGAACCCCACGGGCTGGTCTTTGTCATCGCGCCCTGGAATTACCCTTATATGACCGCCATCAACACCGTCTCGCCCGCGCTGATCGCGGGTAATGCTGTTGTTCTGAAACACGCCACGCAAACCTTGCTGGTCGGCGAACGCATGGTTCGCGCCTTCGCCGAGGCAGGGCTGCCCGATGGCCTGTTTGTCAACCTCTTCCTAGATCATGCGACCTCCGGGGCGCTGATCTCCAGCCGGTCCTTCGATTTCATCAACTTCACCGGTTCTGTCGGCGGCGGGCAGGCGATTGAGCGGGCCGCTGCCGGCACCTTCACCCCGCTGGGGCTGGAGCTGGGGGGTAAGGATCCGGGCTATGTCATGGATGATGCCGATCTGGACTGGGCGGTGGATACGCTGATGGACGGGGCGATGTTCAATGCCGGGCAATGCTGCTGCGGGATCGAACGGATCTATGTGCACGAAAGCCTCTATGACAGCTTCGTTGCCAAGGCAGTTGATTGGGTAAACGCGCTGAAACTGGGCAACCCGCTGGACGCAGACACCAGCATCGGCCCGATGGCGCATGCCCGCTTTGCCAAGGTGGTGCGCGATCAGATCGACGGGGCCGTCAAGGCCGGTGCAAAAGCCCTGATCGACCCGGCGCATTTCCCTGAAGACGATGGCGGTGCCTATCTGGCCCCGCAGATCCTTGTCGACGTCAACCACCAGATGGAGGTGATGCACGAGGAAAGCTTCGGTCCGGTCGTTGGCATTATGCCAGTTAAGGATGATGCCGAGGCGCTGGCGCTGATGAATGACTGCCAGTTCGGCTTGACCGCATCGCTCTGGAGTGCAGACGCAAGCCGGGCCGCCGCTCTGGCCGGGCAGATTGAAACCGGCACGGTGTTCATGAACCGCGCCGATTACCTTGATCCGGCCATCTGCTGGACCGGCTGCAAGAATACCGGGCGCGGCGGGGCCTTGTCCGAGATCGGGTTCCACAACCTGACGCGTCCCAAATCCTACCACTTCAGAAAGCTTAAATCATGACGCTGAACGCCAACTGGTCCTATCCTACCGCGATCCGTTTCGGGGCTGGCCGCATTGCAGAACTGCCCGAGGCCTGTGCCGCAGCAGGCATGAAACGCCCTCTTCTGGTCACCGACCGGGGCCTTGCAGGGATGGAGATCACCGCACGCACGCTGGACATTCTGGACGCCGCCGGACTGGGCCGCGCGATCTTTGCCGATGTTGACTCCAACCCGAACGAAAAGAACCTTGAGGCCGGTGTCGCTGCCTTTCGCGCGGGCGATCATGACGGTGTGATCGCCTTTGGCGGTGGCTCAGGCCTTGATCTTGGCAAATGCGTTGCCTTCATGGTGGCGCAGGACCGCCCGGTCTGGGATTTTGAGGATGTGGGCGACTGGTGGACGCGGGCCGATACCGATGGCATCGCGCCGATCATCGCGGTGCCCACCACTGCAGGCACTGGCTCCGAGGTGGGGCGCGCCAGCGTCCTGACCAACTCGGACACGCATGTCAAAAAGATCATCTTCCACCCGCAATTCCTGCCCGCTGTCACGCTGTGCGATCCCGAACTGACCGTCGGCATGCCCAAGGCAATCACCGCCGGGACCGGCATGGACGCCTTTGCCCATTGTCTTGAGGCATTCTGCAGCCCGCATTACCACCCGATGTCGCAGGGCATCGCCCTGGAAGGCATGCGGCTGGTGAAAGACAATCTGCCCAAAGCCTTCGACACCGGCACAGATATCGAGGCCCGGTCCCATATGATGAGTGCGGCAGCCATGGGCGCTGTTGCCTTTCAGAAAGGCCTTGGCGCGATCCACGCCCTGTCCCACCCGATCGGCGCTGTTTACAACACGCATCACGGCACAACCAATGCCGTTGTCATGCAGCCGGTCCTGAATTTTAACCGCGCGGCCATCGAGGACCGGATCGAACAGGCCTCGGCCTATCTGGGCATCTCCGGCGGGTTTGACGGGTTTTATGCGTTTGTCGGGCAGTTGAATGACAGGCTTGGCATTCCGAAAAAACTGACGGCGCTGGGGATCACCGACCCTGATATCGACGCACTGACCCAAGCGGCGCTGGCCGACCCAAGCACCGGCGGCAACCCGGTCGAAATGACCGCTGCGAACACCGCAGAGCTGTTCCGGGCGTGTCTCTGATAACTTCCTGTCGCGACCGGATCGTGGCAGGACTGGCTTTTTCACGGCTGATAGCCGTATAACAAGGTCGGTAAGTGGAAGAGATCTAACGTTATGATGTCAGAAACCGATATTGCACGCCAACGGGCCACAGCATGGTTGACCGATGCAGGCATGCGTCCAACGCGGCAGCGGCTGACCCTCGCGACATTACTGGTTGGCGATGGCAAGGACCGGCACGTCACAGCCGAAAGCCTGCACGAAGCGGCGGCAAGCGGCACTGATCCTGTGTCTCTGGCCACGGTCTACAACACGCTGCGCGCCTTTTGTGAGGCCGGCTTGGTCAATGAGGTCACGGTTGATGGCAACCGGTCCTATTTCGACACCCGAACCGACGACCACCCCCATTACTACTGGGAAGATGAGGGCCGCTTGTCCGATGCGCCATCCGACAGCGTTCGGATCGTCGGCATGCCCGAAGCCCCTGCTGGTGCAGAAGTATCGCGCGTTGACGTCGTGATCCGACTGCGCGCAAAAAACTAAGGGGCCCCAATGGCCACAGCCTTGCTGACCCATCCTGATTGCCTGACCCATGTCACGCCGCCGGGCCACCCCGAACAGGTTGCCCGTCTGACCGCCGTCAATGCAGCCCTTTCAGCCCCTGCATTTGACGACCTGATTCGGCTGGACGCACCGAAAGCCGCCAAAGCCGACCTGCTGCTGGCCCATCCGGAGGCCTATATCGAAAAGATATTTGCCGCCCTGCCCAAAACGGGAACGGTCCCACTGGATGCCGATACGCATATGTCGCCGGGATCGCTGGATGCTGCACTTGCGGCGGCCGGGGCGAATATCGACGCGGTTGACCGCGTGATCAAGGGCGAGGTTCAAAACGCCTTTTGCGCCACCCGCCCGCCGGGGCACCATGCCGAAACGGCGACCGCGATGGGGTTCTGCCTGTTTGGCAATGTGGTGATCGGGGCGCGGCATGCATTGCAAAAGCATGGCCTTCCCCGTGTGGCGATTGTCGATTTTGACGTGCATCACGGCAATGGAACGCAGGACCTTGTCTGGAATGATGCGCAGATATTCTTCGCCTCGACCCACCAGATGCCGCTTTATCCTGGCACCGGGGCCGCGTCGGAAACCGGCGCGCATGGCAATGTCCTGAATGTGCCGCTGGAACCCGAAGCAGACGGCACAGCCTTCCGCGCCGCTTTCGAAGCCCAGGTTTTGCCTGCTGTCGACAGCTTCGCGCCCGAGCTTTTGATCATCTCTGCCGGTTTTGACGCCCATGCGGATGATCCGCTCGCTAACCTGAACCTGCGGGAGGCCGATTTCGTCTGGGCCACGCAGCGCTTATGCGATTTGGCGGACAAACATTGCGGAGGGCGCGTTGTGTCCTCGCTTGAGGGGGGCTATGATCTGGACGCATTGGCCGCCTCTGTTGCGGCGCATGTTCAGGTGCTGATGGAGCGGGGAAAATGAGCGACACACCGGTGACAGACTTGTCCTTCGAGGCGGCAATGGCCGAATTGGAAGAGGTGGTCAGAAAAATCGATTCTGGCGAAGCGCCCTTGGAAGAATCCATCGCACTTTATGACCGCGGCGAGGCATTGCGCCGCCATTGCCAGTCCAAACTGGCCGCCGCAGAAGAGAAGATCGCCAAGATCACCGCCGGACCCGACGGTCAGGCGGCTGCGCTGGACCCGGTTGATCCCGACTGACATGGCCAATGCCGACGATCTGCAGTTTCACGCTGTTCTAAGCCAGCACGCGACCGCGACCGAGGAGGTCCTGTCGCAACTTATGCCCCCCGAAGGCACAAGGCTGGCCGATGCGATGCGCTATGCCGTGCTGTCAGGTGGCAAACGCATCCGCGCCTTCTTTGTCATGGAAACCGCGCTTATGTTCGGGGCGGTCAAGGCCCCTGCGGCGCGGGTCGCGGCGGCTGTGGAATGCCTGCATGGCTACTCGCTGGTGCATGACGACCTGCCCGCCATGGATGACGACGACCTGCGCCGGGGCAAACCGACGGTGCACAAGGCCTTTGACGAGGCAACGGCGATTCTGGCCGGCGATGCGCTGCAGGCGCTGGCCTTCGATATCCTTGCCGGCCAGCAGACCGCGATTGATGCCAATGTGCGGGTCAAGCTGATCGGGCATCTGGCCAAGGCATCCGGGGCCTGGGGGATGGTGGCGGGCCAGGCGATGGATATCGAAGCCGAGACCTCGAAAACGCCCTACACGCTTGACCAGATCACCCAGTTGCAGCGCCTCAAAACCGGTGCCCTGATCCGCTGGTCGGTCGAGGCCGGTGCGATTCTCGGCAAATTCAATGCCGAACCGCTTATGGGCTATGCCGATGCCATCGGTCTTGCGTTCCAGATCCGCGATGACGTGCTGGATGTGGAAGGCAGCGCTGCGGCGACCGGGAAAGCCACCGGTAAGGATGCGGTTGCAGGCAAGGCCACCTTTGTCTCGCTTCTGGGTCTTGAGGGGGCCAAGAAACGTGCCGCCGAGCTGGTTGAGGAAGCCTGCGATGCCATCGCCCCCTACGGAAGCGCTGCACGAAATCTGCACCTTGCCGCGCGTTTTGTGATCTCGCGCGACAATTGACCCTCTGGCTTTTTGGGCCGCCCGGGGGCATAACCCGCGACGGAAGTCAGCAAGGGAGGCCCCTTTATAAGGGGAAAGCAAGCCGATGCCGCCAGAAACCCCGCATCTGAACCAGATCAAGACGCCTGCCGATCTGCGCGGCCTGTCCGTGACAGAGCTAACCCGGGTGGCTGACGACCTGCGGGCTGAGGTGATTTCGGTGGTCTCTGAAACAGGCGGCCATCTGGGTGCCGGGTTGGGGGTTGTAGAGCTGACGGTTGCTTTGCATGCAGTATTCGAGACCCCGCATGACCGGCTGATCTGGGACGTATCGCATCAATGCTACCCGCATAAAGTGCTGACAGGACGGCGCGACCGTATGCGGACCCTGCGCAAGGGTGGGGGGCTGTCCGGCTTTACCAAACGCGACGAAAGCCCTTATGACCCGTTCGGTGCCGCGCATAGCTCTACCTCGATCTCGGCGGCCCTTGGCTTTGCCGTGGCGCGCGATCTGGGCGGTGCGCCGGAACATGGTGTGGGCGACGCCATCGCGGTGATCGGCGATGGCGCGATGTCCGCCGGGATGGCCTATGAGGCCCTGAACAATGCCGGGCATCTGGGCAAGCGGCTGATCGTGATCCTGAATGACAACGAAATGTCCATTGCCCCGCCGGTCGGGGCGATGTCCTCTTATCTCTCGCGCCTCTATGCCGGTGCGCCATTTCAGGAACTGAAATCGGCTGCCAAAGGGGCGGTCAGCCTGTTGCCGCCACCGTTGCAGGAAGGCGCGCGCCGGGCCAAGGAAATGCTGAAGTCGATGACCGTCGGCGGAACCTTGTTCGAGGAACTCGGCTTTTCCTATATCGGTCCGATTGATGGGCACGATATGGACCAACTGGTGTCGGTCCTGCGCACAGTGAAAGATCGCGCCGATGGGCCGGTGCTGATCCATGCGATTACAAAGAAGGGCAAGGGGTTCCACCCGGCAGAAACCTCTGCCGATAAGGGCCATGCAACGGGCAAGTTCGATCCCGCCACCGGAACACCGGTGAAGGTGGTGAAAACCGGCACCAACGCCCCCAGCTATACCAAGGTTTTTGCGCAAAGCCTGATCAAACAGGCCGAGGATGATCCGCTGATCACGGCTGTGACGGCCGCGATGCCTTCGGGCACCGGTCTGGATCTGTTTGCCGAACGCTTCCCGCCGCGCTGTTTCGATGTCGGCATCGCAGAGCAGCACGCCGTGACCTTCAGTGCCGGAATGGCGGCAGGCGGGCTGAAACCGTTCTGCGCGCTCTATTCCACCTTCTTGCAGCGCGGTTACGATCAGGTCGTGCATGACGTGGCGATCCAGAAACTGCCGGTGCGCTTCGCCATTGACCGCGCCGGGCTGGTCGGGGCCGACGGCCCGACCCATGCAGGCTCTTTCGATATAGGCTTTCTGTCGAACCTGCCTGGCTTTGTGGTGATGGCCGCGGCGGATGAGGCGGAACTGGTGCATATGGTGGCCACTGCCGCCGCCCTTGATGACCGCCCCTCCGCCTTCCGTTTCCCGCGGGGTGAGGGCGTGGGGGTCGAGATGCCCGAACGCGGCACACCGATAGAGATCGGCAAAGGCCGCATCATGGCCCAAGGGGATCGCGTCGCCATCCTGTCCTTCGGGGCGCGCCTGTCCGAGGTACAAAAAGCAGAAGAGGCCCTATCCGCCCGCGGCCTGCGCCCGACCATCGCTGATGCGCGGTTTGCCAAACCGCTCGATCACGACCTGATCCGCCAACTGGCCCGCCATCACGAGGCACTGATCACGATCGAGGAAGGATGCGTTGGCGGTTTCGGATCTCATGTCGCCCAGTTCCTGGCCGATGAGGGCATCTTTGATACCGGTCTGAAATACCGCTCCATGGTGCTGCCCGATACCTTCATCCAGCAGGACAACCCGGCCGCCATGTACGACGTGGCCGCGATGAACGCGCCCCAAATCGAGGCAAAAGTACTGGACGTTCTGGGCATCGCCGCGCTGGAACGACGGGCATGACATCGCGCATGGTGGGTTTCACCCACCCTACGGATCAGTGCCCTGTAGGGTGGGTGAAACCCACCATGGCCCAAGACACCTGCGTTTGAACATGAAAAGGAACACAGAATGATCGGACGTCTGAACCATGTGGCCATCGCGGTGCCGGATCTCGAAGCCGCCTCGGCGCAATACCGTGATACGCTTGGGGCAACGGTCGGTGCGCCGCAGGCCGAGCCGGATCACGGGGTCACCGTGGTGTTCATTGACCTGCCCAATGCCAAGATAGAACTCCTGCATCCTTTGGGTGAAGCCTCCCCCATCCAGGGGTTTCTCGACAAGAACCCTTCCGGCGGCATCCATCATATCTGCTACGAAGTCGACGACATTCTCGCCGCCCGTGATCAGTTAAAAGCCGCCGGTGCTCGGGTTCTGGGCAACGGCGACCCCAAGATCGGCGCGCATGGCAAACCGGTCCTGTTCCTGCATCCCAAGGATTTCACCGGCACATTGGTAGAGTTGGAGCAAGCATGACCATCACCGGCGCATTTGTTCTGTTCGCAGTCATCTGGTTCCTCAGCCTGTTGGTTGCCTTGCCGATCGGCTTAAGAACGCAAGGCGATCTGGGCGAGATAAAGCCCGGCACCCCGGCCTCGGCCCCGGAAAACCCCAATATCCGGAAGAAGATCATCTGGGTTACCATTGTTACCATCGTGCTTTGGCTGCCTTTGGTGATTGTGATTGATCAGGGCTGGATCAGCATCGACGATATCGATATCTGGCGCCGTTTCAGGGCTGACCAATAGCGACAGCGGCTCACGAAATACCTAAGCTTTCAGACGCGTCCGGTTCTCAGTACGACGCTCAATTTGGCGTTTGCGCGATTCTGGGTTACCCTACGTTACGAAAACAAGGAGCAAGACGATGAAATTCACCGCGATGCTTGTGCTGATGGTTGGCTTTGCTGCCGGAGCAACCGCTTGCCCGATGAGCGGCCATGAAGAACAGACCGTTCAAAGCCCGATCCTAATCCTGCCGCCTGTGGACGGTGACGCGCCGACAGCAGATAGCTGAGGATTTTTTAGCTTCGGGAAAGCCCTGAGGATAGGGCTTTCCCTCTATATGTTGTGAATTGCACTTATCCGGCGCTCGGATTGCAAACATCCCGGATTCTCGCTCAAATTATCTGACGCTATCCGGGGTATCAAACTCACATTATCTGCGACTGTGATCAGATTAATTGCGACGGGATCGCAATCATCCGCCTCGGATCACATTACGTGCGAACAGGATTTTGGGCGTGTTTTCAAATGCCTGCCTTCCCATCCAGTTGTTGAGATACTGAACGCTGTTTGTCAGACGGGATTTCAAGACAACAATATTCAATGGATGTGGCCGCGCGCCTGCCAGCGCCTCGTGGTCTGGAAATGGGACGTTTCCCAGATGGGCCGTTCAGACAAAGCGCAGCAGATTCAACCAAAGATGAAGATTTTCTGATGCGGGCCAGGGTGCGCGGTTTCGGCTTGGCCTGAGTGTGGTCCGCGTTGGAAAATCTCTCAGGGAGGAAGCTGCGGGGGCTGGGCGGTGTCTATGGGGA
>NZ_JBTLNE010000052.1:0-28089 GCF_054457435.1 Halovulum sp. GXIMD14793
CTTTGATCATCCCAATGATTTGGACTTCCGTGAAACGGCTCTTTCGCATTCGTTTGCTCCTTCAAAAGGTTGAGCAAACTCTACATCAGAACGAGGGAAGTTTCGGGGGGCAGGTCACCTGACATGGCGCGGGCCAGAACCAGCAGCCAGATTGATTGCGCGACCGACATGATCAGATAGTCGATCCCCAGGATCACAAGCGAGGTGATCAGCACAGGCCGTCGCCCGAACCGGTCCGACAGATTGCCGATGGTCGGTCCGAACAGGAACTGCATTGCCGCGTAGGTAAATGACAGCACCCCACCCCAAAGGGCGGCATGACTGATATCTTCGCCCATGATCTGCTCGATCAGATCGGGCATGACCGGCAAAATCAGGCCAATCCCCATCGCATCAATCATGATGGTGGCCATGACAGCAATGAAGGGCAGGCGCGATCGCATCTGGCTGGGCTACACGTCTGGTTGAATCCTGTAAAGCAAAACGGCGGCAGCGGTTGAAAATCCCCTCGCAACTCTGGACGGGCGTGATAGGTTCAGCGGCGTCAGATCAACCATCAAAGGGGATGAACCATGCGTGTTTTTATGATCCTTGTAGCGCTTTGCGCGCTAAGCGCGTGTGAAACAGTCAAAGGTGTCGGGCGTGACATCACCAATGCTGGGCAAGCGATTGACGACAGCATCTAAGGCGGTCGACCCGGCAGAGGTCGTTGCCGTCCTGACCCCATCTCCGGTGCGGCGCTGGGTAACATTGGCGATCTGGCTGGGCCTCGCAGCGCTGCTGATCACCCTGGCATTTATGCTGCCCAGGCCCAACCTTCTGACACAGGCGGCTCTGATCGGCATCGGCGCATTTCTGCTCTGGCGGGTGCATGCGTTTTACGAGGATACCGCGCAGGACCTGATCCTATCGCGCAGCGGGCTGTTTGACAGCACCGGGCGGGAGCTGTTTTCCATCGCCGATGTCGCCTCGGTAGAGCGTGGCGCGTTTTCCGCCAAACCCAGCAACGGGTTTGCTGTGATCCTGACCCAGGCCCAGCCGCGTGCCTGGGTGCCCGGCATGTGGTGGCGGATCGGGCGGCGGGTTGGGGTCGGCGGTGTGATCCCCGGCAAGGCAACGCGCGATATGGCGGATGTCATTGCGATGATGCTGCAGCCTGACGGCGCGGCCCTGATCGACCAGGCGCTTCGCGACAAGGCAGAAAGTAATGGCGGCGGGTCGCACGGGCAGTAACACCCTGCGCCGCCCTCTGCTATTTCCCAAATATACCCGCTGGCTCCGAAGGCGATCACTGACCGCCTTCGTCATTGCCACATCAGACTACCAGCAACAAACTGCCCACTTACAGCCCCTTCGACTGATAGCTGGCCGCAATCCGCCTGATTGAAACCAGGTAAGCCGCAACCCGCAAATCCTCGACCCCGTCATGGTCGTGCCAGACCTCTCGCATGGCCTGATAAGAACTGCGCATCGTGTCATCAAGGCCCGAGCGTACAAGTTCCAGTTCATCAGCGCCGCGCAGGTATTTTTCCTTGAAAGTCGGTGTCATAGACCAGGCACCGCCCAGATGTTTGTCCAGCCGCTCCAGCTCTTTCACGATTAGCAGATGGCGCGCCTCTTCCTGGCGGCGCTGCATGCGGCCAAAGCGGATATGGCTGAGGTTCTTGACCCATTCGAAATAGGAAACGGTCACACCGCCCGCATTAGCATACATATCGGGGATGATCACCGTACCCTTCTTGCGCAGGATCTCATCGCCGCCAGCCGTCACCGGGCCGTTTGCGGCCTCGATAATCAAAGGAGCTTTGATCTCAGCGGCATTTTCCTTGTTGATCACCCCTTCAAGGGCCGCCGGGATCAGAATATCGCAGTCCTTTTCCAGCACTTCAGACCCGTTTTGGGTATAGGTGCCGCCGGCAAAGCCCTGAACCTTGCCATTCTCGTTAATATATTGCCGCAAGGCTTCGATATCTATGCCGTCATCATTGATGATCGCGCCATCGCGTTCGATCACAGCCGTGATCTTCGATCCATCTTCCTGGCTCAGGAACAGGGCCGCGTGATAGCCCACATTACCAAGGCCCTGCATGACGACACGCTTGCCATCAAGATCGCCTGAAAGACCCGCCTTGGCGACATCTTCGGCATGGCGGAAAAACTCCTGCAAGGCATATTGCACACCGCGGCCCGTCGCCTCGGTCCGGCCCTTGATGCCGCCTGCATGGGGCGGCTTACCAGTCACACACCCGGCCGAGTTGATGTCGGTGGTGTTCATGCGCCGGTACTGGTCCGCGATCCAGGCCATTTCCCGTTCGCCGGTGCCCATATCGGGCGCGGGTACGTTCTGTGCCGGGTTGATCATGTCACGCTTGATCAGTTCATAGGCAAAACGCCGGGTGATCTGTTCCAGCTCATGCGGTTCCCAGTCCCGGGGATTGATGCAAAGCCCACCCTTGGAGCCGCCAAAAGGCGTTTCGACCAGAGCACATTTATAGGTCATCAGCGCGGCCAGCGCCTCAACCTCATCCTGATTGACCTCCGTCGCATAGCGGATGCCGCCCTTAACCGGCTCCATATGTTCGGAATGCACGGCGCGATAGCCGGTAAACGTCTGGATCTTACCCCTCAGACGCACGCCAAAACGCACCGTATAGGTGGCGTTACACACCCTGATTTTTTCCTCAAGCCCGGGCGGAAGCTCCATCAACTTGACGGCGCGGTTGAACATCATGTCAACGGATTGGCGGAAAGACGGTTCGTTGGTCGGCTGCATAGCGCTTCCTTTTCTGGCCCGACTTGAAATATCGGATTTTTCCGGTCTTACGCGAAGTAAGTTACAAAACTACAACCAAAGGACCAGCGCAAAAATCACCCTGATCGCGGTTTTGTGCGCGTCGTCGGCGGAGCCTCGCGCGGGTTCTCGGGCCAGGGGTGTTTCGGGTAGCGTCCGCGCATATCTTTGCGCACATCCAGGTACGAGGTATCCCAGAATGCAGGCAAATCAGCGGTCTTTTGCACCAGTCGCCGGGCCGGGGACAAAAGGTCTATGACCAGCGGCACATGATCCGGGCCAATGGTGGGATGCCGGGTGGTGCCGAACATCTCCTGCAGGCGCACGGCAACACCGGGCTGATCGGCAGCATAGTCGATGGCCAACCGGGTGCCGGTGGGTGCGGTAATATGGGTGGGTGCCAGTCGGGCGATGGTCTGCATCTGATCCGCATCCAGACGCGCCTGCAGCGCCGCATGAATATCGACCTGACGCAGAGCATCAATGCTGCGGATACCGGGCAGCCACGGCAACAACCATGCCTCAAGCGTTGCCAGCAGCGTTTCGGGGTCGCTCTGGGGCAGGTCAGCGCCGCGCTTGCGCAGCCATTCGGTCCGGGTCAGCAAAGCCGTGGCAGGTTTGGACCATGTCAAAACCTCAAGCCCAAGATCGCGCACTGCCTCAAGCAGCGCCGGGGCGATATCGGCATCCGTCGCGCCATCCCACCGCTCATCCTCCAGCACCAGCTGGCCAAGCCGCAATTGCCGCCGAGCGTCCACCCGGCGATACCGCCGGTTGTAGTGGCACGCATCAACGCACTGCAGCCGATCCGCATGCAGCGCCTGCAGTTCGGACAAATCCGCCGAAAGCGCCAGCCGGACCCGCGCCTCGCGCCGCTCCCCGTCAAGATTGGCCGCGACCAGCAGGCGAGATGCGCTCAGCGGATCGCCATCCGGCAGCACAGCCCCCGACCCGCCCGACATTAAGTATCGCGGGGCCTCCCCGTCACGCCGCAACCCGATCCGATCCGGGTAGGCCAGCGACAGCAGGGCACCGGGGGACAGGTCGCGCGGCGGACCAGCATGTCGCGTCAGACGTTTGGCCGTCTGCCGCGCCTGATCCAGAGCAGCCCGGTCAACGCGAAACGGATGATCCGACTCAAACCGCTTGGCATTGGTCATAGCCTTAAGGCGCAGGGACAAATCCGATGGTGGCCGTGCCGGATCAGGCAACAACAGATCGCGTCCATCCAGAAGGGCGGCCAGCGGCACAGCCTCGGCCCCGCCCTCTACCAGCATACGCGCCAGCCTTGGATGCGCCGGAACCGCCGCCATCCGGCGACCGGCCTCGGTCAGCCGCCCGTCCTTTAACGCCCCCAGATCCTCCAAAAGCTGCCGCGCCGTTGCCAGATGCCCCTCTGGCGGGGGGCTCAAAAACGCAAGGTCCGAGGCTTCAGCCCCCCAGGCCGCCAGATCCAGCGCCAACGGGGCCAGATCCGCCGTTGCAATCTCGGGCGGCGCGAACGCAGGCAACCCGCCTTCCTCCCCCTTGGTCCACAGGCGGTAACACCAGCCCTCTGCCACACGTCCCGCACGGCCCCGGCGCTGATCCGCCTCGGCCCGGCTGACCCGCTCTGTCACCAGCCGCGCCATGCCCGAGGCTGGATCAAACCGCGATCTCCGCGCCCGCCCGCCATCAACCACAACACGGATATCCGGCACCGTCAGCGAGGTTTCGGCAATGGATGTCGACAGAACCAGCTTGCGCCCCGCCTTCAGCGGGGCCAGCACCTGCTGTTGCGCCCGAAACGGCAAAGAGCCGTGCATCTGCATCAATTCTACCCCGGCAGGCAGCCGCCCGGACAGACGCGCGGCGGTGCGGTTGATCTCTGCCCGACCGGGCAGAAAGACCAGAACCCCGCCCTCGGTCTCGGCCAGCGCGGTCTCCACCAAATCGGCCACCGCAGCCTCATAGACACCGCGCCCCGACAGGCCCGACGCAGGCCGGTCCAGCCAGCGCGTCTCGATCCCAAAGCTGCGCCCCTCAGACGTCACGATCGGCGCATCCCCAATCAATGCAGCTACCGGCCCGGCATCCAGTGTTGCGGACATCACCAGCAGTTTCAGATCGGGCCGCAAAGCCTCGCGCACCTCAAGACACAATGCCAGCCCAAGATCGGCTTGAAGGGAGCGTTCATGAAACTCATCAAAAATAACGCAGCCAATATCGCTAAGCTCGGGATCTGATTGCAGCATCCGGGTCAGAATGCCCTCTGTCACCACCTCAATCTTGGCTCCCGGAACAGCATCACCGCGCATCCGGTAACCAACCCGCCCACCAGGCTCTTCCCCAAATGCTTCGGCCAAACGCAATGCCGCCCCCCGCGCCGCGACCCGGCGCGGCTCCAGCATCAGAATACGGCCAGAGATTCCCGCTTCGGCCAGATAGACCGGCACCCGCGTTGTCTTGCCCGCCCCAGGCGGAGCCTGCAAAACGCAAAGCCCCGCGTCATGCAGGGCTTTGGCAACCGGCGCAAGCGCTGGTTCTATTGGCAGCGTATCGTCAGGCAAAGGTCAGCGGCGAACAGCAGCGACCGTGCCAAAGGTGCTGTCGGTTTCAAACCGATAGACCCGCAACTCACCCCCCGACGTTTCTTGGAACTGCAGCACAAACGGGAAGTTCCGCTTTTTCTGCAACTGAGACCGGGGATACCCGGCAACACGAGAGAACGTCCCGGTGCAGTAGAACTTACCCCCACCCGCATCCTTCAGCGCATTCAGCTTCAATCGGCTGCGCTTGGCCCCGTCAAAAATCTCGACCGTCCGGTTACAGGCCTTGTCCTTGGGGCGCTGCTCCAGGACAGTAAATGCCGCAGTAACCGGATCAACCGTATTGGTTTGCTGGCTGATCACCACGTCAAAATCGCGTTTTTTCCGCTGCGGCGAGAAACTGGCCGAGACCGGGCGATTGCCCTTAAACCGCACTTCGCGCGTCTTGGTGCCGTCATCCTCAACCTCTTTCGAGGTATAGCGCCCGGGGCGGAAATTGTGCGGCCCGACAACCGCACCATCGGCACGGCCCGAAAAGTCGATATCGAAAAACGCACTGACAACCCCGGCATCAGTCACCTGCGCCACCGCAGCATAGCGGTTGCCCGAGGTACGCGCGCTCATGTTCAGATTGCCGACTTTCACCCCGCCCACATAGACGGTGTAAGAGTGGATTTCATCCTTTGCCGTGGCCGGTACGGCCAGCGATGTTGCCAGAACCGCCGCAACGGCCAGCCATTTTCCAAATAGTTTCCGCATCTTCGCCTCCTGCCGGTTTTCACTGGACAGCATTAAGTTGACTTGAAAGATAGGTCTTACTCTGCTCCTTGGCAGTTCAAAAATCACATCGAACCCAGCAAGGCCAGTCACTTTGATCACAGAAACCGACATAATTCGTGAGGGTCTGCTGGCCGGATCGCGCCGCGCGCTGGCCAAAGCAATCACGCTGGTTGAATCAAAAACATTCGCAGACCGCACCCAGGCTGAGGCTCTGCTGGACGCGCTGCCCGAGGTCTCGGGTACTCTGCGCATTGGCCTGAGCGGCGCGCCAGGGGTGGGCAAATCCACCTTCACGGAAAGCTACGGCCTGCATCTTTGCGAAACCGGACATAAAGTCGCCGTTCTGGCGGTGGATCCGTCCTCGGGCCGCTCCGGCGGGTCGATTCTGGGCGATAAAACCCGCATGGAGCGTCTGTCCCGGCATCCCGGGGCGTTCATCCGCCCCACCCCCAGCGGCCTGGAACTGGGCGGCGTGGCGCGCCGGACGCGTGAGGCGATAAGGCTGGTGGAAACCGCAGGTTTTGACCGGATCATCATCGAAACCGTCGGCGTCGGTCAGTCCGAAACCCTGGTGGCCGAGATGACGGACGTCTTTTTGCTGCTACTTGCACCCGCGGGCGGCGACGAATTGCAGGGCGTCAAACGCGGCATCATGGAGGTTGCCGATTTGGTCATCGTCAACAAGGCGGATGGCGCTCTGACCGAAGCGGCCGAACGCGCCCGCGCTGATCACGCCGGCGCCCTGCGCCTGATGCGCCCCCGCGACAACGACCCCGAGGGCTTCCCCAAAGCGCTCAGCCTGTCCTCCATCACTGGTCACGGCCTGGCGGATGCCACAGCCGAGGTCGAGGCCCTGGCCAACTGGCGAAGCCAATCCGGCCTGCTGCAGACCCGCCGTCAGCACCAGCAGCACAGCTGGTTCGAAGAAGAACTGCGCGCCGGTCTGACCCAAAGGCTGGCCACAGACCCAAGGGCCCGCCACCTGCGCGCAGATCTCGAGACCGCTCTGACCAAGGAACAGATATCCCCGACCGCCGCCGCACGCCAATTGCTGGCCACCCTGTTGCCCGATACCTGAAAATCCACATCGGAATCGCTTGACCTTCCCTGCCACCTCACCTAGAAGGCGGCTCTGGATTTCCGGCCCCCGCCCATCGGGGCGGCGGTGCCGTTGAACGAAGCTATTCGAACCGAAGGACAAAGCCCATGTCGCGCCGCTGCGAATTGACCGGCAAACAGCCGATGGTTGGCAACAATGTCAGCCATGCAAACAACAAAACCAAGCGCCGCTTTCTGCCAAACCTGAATGCGGCGACCCTGCAAAGCGAAACGCTGGGCCAGTCGTTCAGCTTCCGCATTTCGGCCTCTGCCCTGCGCACCGTCGATCATCGCGGCGGTTTGGACGCATTTCTGGCCAAAGCAAAAGACGCTGACCTTTCAACCGGCGCGCTGAAGGTAAAACGCGCCATTGCAAAGGCTCAGGCCAGCGCCTGATCTCAAAGCAGTTTAGTGGATTAACCCGGTGGGTCCGCCCTGCCGGGTTTTTCTTTGCAAAACGCTCAGCGCGCCTTCCGGCAATTCTCTTCGGCCAGACTGCCCCAATTGCGATACCGTTCCAGAAAAGCCTTGCGCCGGGGATTGTCCGATCCATAATACCGATAAAAGTGATCCGGGTTGGAAATAATCTTCGCCGCAGTCTTTTGATCCGACCGGCTCAAAACCTGATCCGCAATCTGCTGTGCACAGGCACAGGCCGCCCGCCCCGGCGACCGATCTGACCTCAAACACGCCGACTCTGTTACGCCCGCAGCCCAGGATTGGGCTGGCAAACACAGTGCCAAAACAAGAAAAACCCGCACCAAACTTCTCCCTCTTGACCGATCTCGCCTCAACCTGCCGGGCGATTGTGGCATTGGCAAGGCCGGCTCCTTCACTGTTTCACAAATATCCGCCCCCGGCAGGGCCGCCCCGGAGGGGGCCGCCGGCAGGCTCGGGCCGAAGGCCACTGACTGTCTTGCCGCCGAAAGGCGGCTCAATTCAGCACCTTCCACAGCATTCGCAGGGCAGTCAGCCCCAAAAACACCGCAAAAGCCAACCGCAAATGCCGTGGATTGATGGCATGCGCCAGCCGCGCGCCTAAAGGGGCGGTCACCACAGACAGGGTGAAAATGACCACAGCCGCCGCCAGATTAACATAGCCCAGCGACAGCGGCGGCCGATCCGGAGCGCCCCAACCGGCCCAGATGAAACCACACACCGCCGGGACCGCAATAACCAGACCAAAAGCAGACGCCGTCCCCACAGCGCGATGCACCGGAAACGAAAACAGCGTCAGGATCGGCACGGACAACGTCCCGCCCCCGATCCCCATCAAAGCGGAAAACCCGCCGATCCCACCGGAAATCGCAGCATTCGCAGGACGGTTCTCTGGCAAACTCTCTGCCAGAACCGGCGGCCGCGGCAAAACCATATTGATCGACACGATCAAAGCAATGCCACCAAAAATCTCTGTCAGCACTGTCCCATCAAGATATTTCGACAAAACTCCGCCTGCCAGCGCCCCCAGAAAGATCGTCGGCGCCCAGCGCCTCAGAAGACTAATATCAATCGCCCCACGCGCATGATGCGACCGCGCTGACGAGATCGAGGTCGGTATAATCGTCGCCAGCGACGTGCCTACCGCCAGATGCATCGCCACGCTTGGTGAAATCTCCAGAAAATCGAACAACTGGAACAACACCGGCACAATAACGATCCCGCCGCCAACCCCTAACAGCCCGGCCAGAACACCCGCAACGGACCCTGTCGCGGCCAGCCCAAGTGCCAGCGCGATCAGTAAACCTGTATCATACTCCATCCGTACCCTCTCCAGCCTGACGCCCCGTTCTGCCACGCGCACCCGGAACAGACCAGCCCTTCAGCTACTGCAGGCATTGACCCGCCCACCATTCCAGCGTTTTCTGCCCCGAGCATCGACAATCCCCCAGCAGAGGTCCAGATGAGCCCGTTTTTTAAAGACATCGCACCGGTCACCTATGAAGGCCCCGACAGCACCAATCCCCTGGCCTTCCGCCATTACGACCCCACCCACCAGATCATGGGCAAAAGCCTGAAGGATCACCTGCGCTTTGCGGTCGCCTATTGGCATTCCTTCTGCTGGCCCGGCACTGATCCGTTTGGCGGCGACACATTCCAGCGCCCCTGGTTCCCCGACGACATGAACGGGGCCCGACAAAAAACCGATATCGCCTTTGAACTCTTCGAAATCCTGCAAGCCCCGTTTTTCTGCTTTCACGATCGCGACATAGCCCCCGAAGGCGCAACTCTGGCTGAAAGCAATCGCAACGCCCGTAACATTGCCGAGTTGCTTGCGCGCAAGATGGAAACCTCGGACACAAAGCTGCTTTGGGGCACCGCCAATATGTTCTCGCACCGCCGCTTCATGTCGGGTGCCGCAACCAATCCGGACCCGGATGTGTTCGCCTGGTGTGCCGCGCAGGTCAAAAACGCGCTGGAAATCACTTATGATCTTCAAGGCCAGAACTATGTCCTCTGGGGCGGGCGCGAGGGGTATGAGACCCTGCTCAACACCGATCTGGCCCAGGAAATGGACCAGGCCGGGCGCTTCCTGTCACTGGTGGTGGAGCATAAGCACAAGATCGGCTTCAAAGGTGCAATCCTGATCGAGCCGAAGCCGCAGGAACCGTCCAAACATCAATACGATTTTGACGTCGCCACGGTTTACGGTTTCCTGAAACGCTACGGTCTGGAAGGTGAGGTGAAGGTCAATATCGAACAAGGCCACGCCATCCTGGCCGGGCATAGTTTCGAACATGAAATCGCGCTGGCCAATGCGCTGGGGATTTTCGGCTCGATCGACATGAACCGCAACGATTACCAATCCGGCTGGGATACCGACCAGTTCCCGAACAACCCGGCCGAGGTGGTGCTGGCCTATTACCAAATCCTGCGCGGCGGTGGCTTTACCACCGGCGGCACCAATTTCGATGCCAAGCTGCGCCGGCAATCCCTTAACCCAAGTGATCTGGTTGCGGCCCATGTCGGAGCCATGGATGTCTGCGCCCGCGCCCTGATCGCGGCGGCAGAGATGCTCGACGACCGCGCGCTCGAGACCCCCTTGGCGGACCGCTATGCCGGTTGGCAACAGCCCGAGGCACAGGCGATGCTGACTGGCCAGCGCAGCCTTGCCGATATCGCCAAACGGGCCGAGGAAGAGGGGATCACCCCCGAACCCCGCTCTGGCCAACAGGAAATCCTGGAGAATATCGTCAATCGATACATCTAAGGTGCCCAGAACTGCCTGGCAGGGCCAACCTATCGCCGCGGCCCTACCCCAACGCCATCCAGATCGCGACCCCGGCCAGCACAAGCGCAAAGCCCCGGTTCATCGCGCGGGCCTGCGCTTCGCCCCGTAATTGTGCCGCCAGCCAGTCCCCCAGCAGGGTATAGGCCAGAAAGGCCACAAGGTTATTCAACGTAAAAACCGTGGTGATCCAAAGTACCCCGACCTCGGCCCGGCCCAAAAACTGGCTGAACATCAGCGTCATGATGACATAGCCCTTGGGGTTCAACACCAACAGCAGCGCCCCATCCGCAACCCCGGCTGGCCGCGCCGCAGCCCCTGCCCCCATAGCCCCGGCCTGCCAAAACCGCAGGGCCAGATACAGAACATAGCCTGATCCGATCCAGCGGATGGCCGCAAACAGGCCCGGCGACGCCTCCATCGCGCCGACAAACCCAAAGCCGATGGCCGCTGTCACGGCCCATGTCGCCAGATGATATCCCGCATTCGCCGGCAACGTCGCGCGCAGGCCAAAGCGCGCACCATTGGCGGCAAAAAACATGTTGCCGGGCCCGGGACTGTAAGCCAGCGGGAACAGAAAGATCAGAAGGGCAAGGGTGATTTCCAGCATGGCGGGCCTTTCTCAATACCAGCCCCGTTTCTGCGTGATCAAAGGCAAACCGCACGACCCGAAACGTGCGCAAAGCAACAGGCCCACCCTGTCCGATCCAACTTGACCTTCCCCGCGCTAAGGCAAAGGATGGAAACAGAGGGAGCCTTCATGTCCACCGCCACCACCCGCCCCGACTTCGCCGTCGATAACCTGCGCGGTATCGGCTGGATATTGCTGTCCGTCGCCGCATCCAGTGCGATGACGGTTGCTGTCCGCGCGGCCTCGCTGGCAGTTGACAGCCGTATGGTGGTCCTGCTGCGCGCGGGCATTACACTGCTTGTCCTGCTTGCGGCGATCCTGCTGGTCGCCCGTTTGCGCCGCCAGTTGCGCTTTACCCGGCCTTGGCTGCATGTCACGCGCGGAGCGATGATCGCGATTTCCACCCATCTAGGGTTTTATACAATCGCCAAAATCCCGCTGACCACGGTCACGGTTCTGTTCTTCATGGCCCCGATCTTTGCCACCATCCTGTCGGCCCTGTATCAAAAGGAAAAGGTCGGCCCGCGCCGCATTGCGGCCATCGCCGTCGGCTTTACCGGTGCACTGATCATCATAAGGCCGGGCTTTGGCACGCTGCACCCGGCGATGCTGACCGCGCTTTTATCCTCGATCCTGTTCGCAGCCGCCCTGATCCAATCGCGCGGCGTGGCCGAAGCGGACGGCTCCTTCTCAGCACTATTTTCTTCGGTGCTGGTGACAGTGATCATCTCGATCCCGCTTGCCGCACCGGTCTTTGCCCTGCCCACCGCACCGGCAATCTGGGCCTTCGTCGCCCTGCTGGTAATCACGGGGGCGATCCGCAACGTCGCCGATATCGAAGCTTACCGACATGGCGAGGCTGCCGTCATCGCCCCCTTCACCTATCTGCGCCTGATCTTCATCGGCATCGCAGCCTACTGGATGTTTGACGAAGTACCCGACCGCGCCACCCTGATCGGCGGCACGATCATCATTGCTGCCACGCTTTATATTGCGCAGCGCGAGACCCAATTGCGCAAGCGAGCAAAACCAGCCACCGGCCCCTAAACCTTGAGCCCACCGCGCATGCGCCGCTAAACTTGGCCAAAGCGCCACGTCAGGCTTGTCAAAGTGAAGGTGATGTCCATGCGAAACACCCCAAAGAAATCCCGCGTAAGCCTATGTGCTCTGATCCTGTTACTGACCGTCGCAGGCTGCAGCAACGACCCCAACAGCATCTTTTATCTGCCTTTGATACGATAAGCCTTACGCCGATGCGCGGTATCAGAAGGTACCTCTTTCATCGGCCCCGCATGCCCCCTGCTCAGAAACTCTTACGCGCCTGCAAGGCCGCCGAGATTGTGCCATCATCCAGATAATCAAGCTCGCCACCAATCGGCACACCCTGCGCCAGCGACGTGACCGAGATACCCAAGGGCTCAATCTGATCGGCGATGTAATGCGCCGTGGTCTGGCCATCGACCGTGGCGCTTAGGGCAAGGATCACCTCGCTGACGCCACCCGCCTCAACCCGGCGCACAAGATCAGGGATGCGCAGCTCATCCGGGCCGATATTGTCCAGCGCCGACAGCATCCCGCCCAGCACATGATACCGCCCAGCAAAGCTGCGCCCGCGCTCCATCGCCCAAAGGTCCGCGACATCGGCGACAACGCAAATCTGCCCATTGGCCCGCTTCTCGGCGCTGCAAATCTCGCAGACATCCAACGTGCCGACATTGCCGCAGACCGAACAGGTCTTCACATGCGCAGCCACATCCGCCAGCGCCTTTGACAGCGGGTCCATGACCTGCACCCGCCTTTTGATCATGGTCAGAACAGCGCGGCGGGCCGACCGGGGGCCAAGGCCCGGCAGCCGGGCCATCAACTCGACCAGCCGCTCAATCTCTGCACCGCCTTCCCCCATGGATCAGAACGGCAGTTCCATACCGGGCGGCAGGCCCATTTCTTCGGCCACTTTGCGCATCTCGGCCTGTGCAGCCTCCGTCCCACGCATCTGCGCATCCTTGACGGCCGCGACGATCAGATCCTCGACCACCTCTTTTTCGCTGGCAACCAGGATCGACGGGTCAATATCCAGCGCCGTCACCATACCCTTGGCATTGGCCGTGACCTTCACCAGCCCGGCCCCGGCCTCGCCGGTGACCTCCAACCGGTCAAGGTTGTCCTGAACCTCGGCCATCTTTTCCTGCATTTCCTTGGCCTTGCTCATCATCTTGGCCATATCGCCAAGCTGGCCCAGTCCCTTGAGCATGTCGTCTCCTGTTCGCTGACTGCATCTTCTTGCATGCGGTATAGTCCTATCTAAGGCCCGAACCGGGCGCAGACAAGCAGCCTGGCGATCCTTTGAAGACAGGCCTTGCCCTTTCGCCGCACAAGGAACAGACTTGCACAGCGACCGCACCTGACCGAATATTGTCCCCATGCTGCAAGAGGGGTCCCGATGCGCAAGTTCCTGGTTGTACTCGATGACAGTCCCGAATGCCTAAACGCCATGCGCTTTGCCGCGATCCGTGCCTCCAAGACCGGCGGCGCGGTCGAGTTGCTGGCCGTTATCGCGCCCGAAGAGTTTCAGCACTGGATCGGCGTCGGCGACATCATGCGCCAGGAGGCCCGCGACCGGATACAGGCCCATTACGAGGTGTTTCGCGATCGGATGGTGAAAAAGGAGGGGATCACACCAACCCTCGCCATTCGCGAAGGGGAAAAGGCACAAGAAGTCATCGACCATATCCAAAGCGACCCGGAAATCGGCGTTCTTGTTCTGGGCGCTGGCTCCAAAGGGGATGGGCCGGGGCCGCTGGTCGCCGATCTGGTCGGGCGGCGCGGCGGCGAGATGCCGATACCGATCACGGTTGTGCCGGGATCAATGACCAAGGAAGATATTATTGCTGTCAGCTAGATTTAGAATCATTCCAAGTTACTTGACTTAACCACTCAGAACGCACAAATTGCGCCATACCAAACGGGAGACCTCGCGATGTTTATCCAGACTGAATCGACTCCAAATCCGGCAACGCTGAAGTTTTTGCCGGGCCAGACGGTTCTGCCGGCAGGAACCGCAGACTTCCCAACAGCCGAAGCGGCAGAGGCCTCGCCTCTTGCAGCGCGGGTTTTTGGCGTTGACGGCGTCACCGGCGTTTTCTTCGGCCCGGACTTTGTGACCGTCACCAAGGACGAGCCAGTCGATTGGGCGCATATCAAACCCGCGATCCTTGGCGCGATTATGGAGCATTTTCAGTCCGGCCAGCCGGTAATGAGCAATGACAGCGGCACTGTTGATCATGCCGAACATGACGGCGAAGACGCCGAGGTGGTTAGCCAGATCAAAGAATTGCTGGACACCCGTGTGCGTCCTGCCGTGGCGCAGGATGGCGGCGACATCACCTTCCACGGGTTCGAGCGTGGGGTTGTCTATCTGCACCTGCAAGGCGCTTGCGCGGGCTGCCCATCGGCCACCATGACCTTGAAAATGGGGATCGAAAATCTGCTGCGCCACTACATCCCCGAGGTGACCGAGGTGCGCCCGGTTGCTGCCTGACCCCCTGATCCTTGGATTTGACACATCGGCCGCGCATTGCGCGGCCGCATTGTTGTCGGGCGACCGCATTCTGGCCGAAGCCCGCGAAGACATGGCCAAGGGACAGGCCGAACGCCTGATGCCCCTGCTGCAGGAGGTTCTGGCCGGTGGCGGCGCAGACTGGTCTGACCTGCACGCACTGGCGGTCGGCATCGGGCCGGGCAATTTCACCGGCATCCGCATTTCAGTCGCTGCGGCCCGCGGCCTTGCGCTGGCGCTGGACATTCCCGCCATCGGCATTTCCACCTTTGACACGCTGGCTCAACCGTATGAGGGGCCGGTTCTGGTCAGCCTTGACGCCCGGCGCGACCGGATCTTTGTGCAGGGCCCCGATATCGAACCTGCCATGCTGGACTGGGACAAAACCGCTGGCCTGTCGGTTCCGGCAAACACCCTATGCCTAGGGTATCGCGTGGCAGAACTTGCCGACAGGCTGGGCGCGCAACCCGGCCCGGACGCCCAGGTTGCACCGGCATGCCAGATCGCCCGGGCCGCCCTGCCGCGCCTGAACCAGCCCACCACCGCCCCTGCTCCGCTGTACCTGCGGGCCGCCGACGCCGCCCCGCCCAGCGAACAGCCCCCCGCAGTCCTGCATGACGCCTGAGGACCTATCCCGGCTCCATGCCGCCTGCTTCACCACCGGCCCCCGCCCCTGGTCAGCGGCAGAGTTCCGGGACCTTCTAGACCAACCCACCATACACCTGATCACCGCCCCCCACGGCTTTGCCCTGATCCGCATTGCCGGGCCCGAGGCAGAGCTACTGACCATCGCCGTCGCCCCCGAACACCGCCGCCAAGGCATCGCCCGAAGCCTGCTGACCCAGCTGGAGGCAGACGCAAAATCAGCCAACTGCGAAGAGGTGATTCTGGAGGTCGCCGAACACAACCACGCCGCCCTGGCGCTTTACCAAGCTCAGGGCTTTGCAGAGGTTGGGTTTCGCAAAAACTACTATGCCGATCCCACTGGTCGTAGAGTTACCGCACTGGTCTTGCGTAAGGTCCTTGATTGACGCTTGGGTAAATAGCGACCAACGCAAAGACGCTCCAACGACATAGTTTGCCCGAACGGACGGCATTTTGCCCCCTATGGCAAAGTGTATTAAATTTAGAGGTCGAGCCGCTGACCCATCCCTATAATGTGGGCATCTATAAAGTCTGAAAAAGACGGTGGTCTGTGTCCGGATTGATGTTGCTCTGCGCTGCAGCCAAAGTCCACATCAGGATCACTAAGGCAAGCGGCATTGGCGCTGATCTCATAGAGCTCTGGCGGGCAGGCTGCTATAAGGCAGATTGCAGCAAGGGAAGCTCTGATGAAAGAAAATCAGTATTTTGTCCATACCACTAGTGCGAGCCTTGCCGCTGAAGTTCTAGGCGAAGGCGATCCCATAGTTTTTTTGCACGCAGCAGTAACCGACCGCCGAATGTGGCGGGTAGAGATTGAAACTATTGCGGCTTACCGAAAGGCGATTGCTTATGATCGTCGTGGCTTCGGCAAGACCATCGCCGAGCATCAAGATTATTCCTCTGTCGATGATCTCATGGCTGTCTTGGACATAACATCCAACGGCGCGCCAGCAGTCTTGGTTGGATGTTCCCAGGGCGGGCGAATAGCGATTGATGCTGCCTTGGCTTACCCCGAACGTATCAGTGGGCTGGTCTTGATAGCTCCAAATGTTACAGGTGAACCAACTCCAAAGCTATCCGCCAGGATTTCGGAACTGTTGGCAGTTCAGAAGCAAACCGAGGCTTCGGGTGACAAGCGCCTTATCAACCAGATCAAGTCGCGTTTGTGGTTGGACGGACCGCTGGCACCAGAGAACCGCGTCAGCGGCTCTGCGAGAAAGCTCTTTGCAGAAATGCATTCGACGAAGCTCAACAACAAAGACTTCGGAAGCGACAAAGATGACCGGCTCAATTACCATCAACTGATCCAAATCTCTTTGCCAACACTGGTTTTGTGGGGCGATCTAGATTTCCCTCATATTCAAGATCGATGCCGATACCTGGTTTCAGAACTGCCAAATGCAAGGGGCGTCGAGATGTGCGGCGTAGCCCATCTGCCGAGTCTAGAAAGGCCAACAGAAGTAGCGCAACAAATTGTTGATTTCATAGGAAGTTTGGAGGCGATTTCATAGTCCCGATCGCTGGAAAACCAGCTCCTAGTTCTCACCCTCTCAAGGCAATCGGTTTCCTGAGGCGGACTTTCACTATATTCCATTCAACGTCAGAAAGGTCGCTCCAAGCCCAACCACTGCCCGACAGAGCTTAACGGCTAAGCTTTATGGAACGGCATAGTTGTCAACCGATGTGGCCATCTAGTGCACAGCCAGCACAACCGAATGAAAATTTGCCCCCTGAATTTCGGTAGGCATCACATAAGTACTATAGGAAATGCCGTTAAAGCGCCTCTTTGGCATGTCAGGGTACTGACTCAAGACAGGCTCATTGCTTGCATCGCCGGTCGGAAATGATTCCATATCCTGGGCTGGCGATACATCCTCCGCTGGCAGGGCCGCAAGATATGCATCCATCAGGCTTTGACCTTCGTCGTCCATTTTTGGAAACTCAACCGCGCAGATCATTCCGCCATTGATGTAATCCTCGTTCAGATACCCCATGATGGGTCGGTCCGGATCTGATCGATACAGCATGTTTGCCTGCGTCAGGCCGACAGATGCAAAGGCCTCGGAAAGGTCCTGCTTTCCGCCTTTTCTCAGGAACGTATCAACGCAGGATGTGTCGAACACATTGATTACATATGCCGCGCTTAACTTCTCCACTTCAGCTTGCGCAAACGCCGGAAAGCCCTGGCCCAGCGCCAAACAAACCGCAGCTATCCGCAAACCTGATCCCATAGACACCAGCATGCCCCCTCCATCACTGATGACGATGATCATACAGGGCGCTTCAGCCAGTTGCACGCCAAACAACCATCGTGATTGCGACAGGACGACACCGATTCGCCTGCCGATTGCGCCGCGTCACCGCGCTCTGCATGAAAAAAGCCGTTGACCCCCCCTGCGCGCTGCGCCTTACTAAGGGCATCAAATCCGTGCGCATCAGCCCCTGGGCAGATGATAACAGGGACAATGGAAAAAGCGCGGTTTTCCGAATACCATCAGTGGAGGTTAACAATGAAATTCACCAAGGCATTCGTCGGTGCTGTCAGCTTTGCGGCCCTTTCGGTCAGCGCAGCGCTGGCCGATCCGGCTGTGATCTATGATCTGGGCGGCAAGTTCGACAAATCCTTCAACGAATCCGCTTATAACGGCGCGAAACGTTGGGCCGAGGAAACCGGCAATGAGTTTGGCGAGGCTGAACTGCAGAACGACGCCCAGCGCGAGCAGTATCTGCGCCGCTTTGCCGAGCGTGGTTATAACCCGATCGTCGTGGCCGGGTTCCTTTGGAACACCACGCTGACCACCGTGGCCCCGGATTTCCCGGACACCAAGTTCGTTGTGATCGACACCGTTGTCGATGCCCCCAATGTCCGCTCCCTCATGTTTAATGAGCATGAGGGCAGCTATCTGGTCGGTGTTCTGGCCGCGATGGCCGCGGAAGGCGACACCGTCAGCTTTGTCGGCGGCATGGATATCCCGCTGATCTCTCGCTTTGCCTGCGGCTATGCCGAAGGTTTCAAATCGGTCAAGCCTGAGGGCAAGGTCATCGTCAACATGACCGGCACCACGCCAGCAGCATGGAACGACCCTGTGAAGGGCGGCGAGCTGACCCGGGCGCAGAAATCCCAGGGCTCCGAAGTTGTGTTCGCAGCAGCAGGCGGCACCGGTCTGGGCGTTCTGCAGACCGCAGCGGATGAGGGCATGCTGGCCATCGGCGTGGACAGCAACCAGAACTACCTGCAGCCAGGGACCGTTCTGACCTCCATGCTGAAGCGGGTCGACAATGCCGTCTATGACAGCTTCACCACCGGCACCGATGTTGAGCCGGGCCGTGTTGATCTGGGGCTTGCCGATGACGGCGTCGGATACGCACTGGACGAGCATAACGCCAGCCTGATCACCGATGAGATGAAAGCCGCAGCCGATGCCGCGCGCGAAAAGATCATCGCCGGTGAGGTGTCGGTTCACGACTACTACACAGACGAAGCATGCCCGCATTTCTGATCTCAGATGTCAGGGCTAGATGAAACAGAGGGGCGGCAAGACACTGCCGCCCCCGCCGCATCCGTACCGCTTGCCATCGAACTGAAGGGCATTTCCAAAGCCTTCGGTCCCGTGCAGGCGAACAAGGATATCTCGATCCAGGTTGCCAAGGGCTCTATCCATGGCATCATTGGGGAAAACGGTGCTGGCAAATCGACGCTGATGTCGATCCTTTACGGCTTTTACAAAGCCGATGCCGGGCATATTTTCATTGATGGACAAGAGGTCCAGATCCCCGACAGCCAGGCCGCAATTGCCGCCGGTATCGGTATGGTTTTCCAGCATTTCAAGCTGGTTGAGAATTTCACGGTGCTTGAGAATATCATTCTCGGCGCCGAAGACGGCCGCCTTTTGCAGCCATCGAAGGTCAAGGCGCGCAAGCTGCTGAAAGAGCTGGCCGAGGAATACGAGCTGAATGTCGACCCGGACGCCCTGATCGAGGATCTGTCCGTCGGCCACCAGCAACGCGTTGAAATCCTGAAGGCGCTTTACCGCGAAGCGGATATTCTGATTCTGGATGAACCCACCGGGGTTCTGACACCGGCCGAAGCCGACCACCTGTTCCGCATCCTCAAAGGCCTGCGTGATCAGGGCAAAACCATCATCCTGATCACCCACAAACTGCGCGAGATCATGGACATCACCGACAGCGTCTCGGTCATGCGGCGCGGTGAGATGACCGCGACGGTAAAGACCGCCGAAACCAGCCCGGAAGAGCTGGCCGAATTGATGGTGGGCCGCAAGGTTCTGCTGCGCGTGGACAAGGAACCGGCCAAGCCCGGCAAGGACATTCTACAGGTCGAAAACCTGCGCGTGGTGGATGAAGACGGCGTAGAACGCCTGCGCGGCATTGATCTGACCGTCCGCGCCGGCGAGATTGTCGGCATCGCTGGCGTCTCGGGCAACGGACAGACGCAACTGCTAGAGGTTCTGGGCGGGATCCTGCCTGCCACCGGGACGATCCGCCTGAATGGCGACAGCCTTGACCTGACCGGCACCAAATCCGACGGCCAGTCACGGCGGGCGCGCGGCATCGCCCACGTGCCCGAGGACCGGCAGTCCGAGGGCCTGATCATGGAATTTCAGGCCTGGGAAAACACCGCCTTTGGCTATCACCACGACCCGAAATACCAGCGCAATGCCCTGCTGATGGACAACGCCGCGATCCGCGCGGACGCGCAAGACAAGATGGAACGCTACGATGTCCGCCCGCCCGATATCCGCCTGCAGGCCAAAAGCTTTTCCGGCGGCAATCAGCAAAAAATCGTTCTGGCCCGCGAGATTGAGCGGAACCCCGATCTGCTGCTGATCGGCCAGCCGACCCGCGGCGTCGATATCGGCGCGATCGAGTTTATCCACCAGGAAATCGTCCGCCTGCGCGATCAGGGCAAAGCGATCCTGCTTGTCTCCGTCGAACTGGAAGAAATCCTGTCACTCGCCGACCGCGTCATCGTGATGTTCGATGGCCGTATCATGGGCGAACGCCTGCCGTCCGAGACCGACGAAAAGGAACTGGGAATGCTGATGGCTGGCATGTCCGGCGAAGAAGACGCCTCGCTTGAGGCAATGAAGGCGAACCTGAACAAGGCGGCGCAAAGGAAAAGCCACCGATGAAGAAAATGCCCAAATGGGCCGATGTGGTCCTGATCCCGTTTCTCAGCCTGTCAGTCGCTTTCGTCCTGTCCGGACTGCTGATCTGGAGCATAGGCGAGGACCCGTTCGACGCAATCACGATGATGGTTCAAGGCAGCTTTGCAACCACTTCCGGCTTTGGCCACACGCTCTACTACACGACCAATTTCATATTTACCGGATTGGCCGTTGCGGTGGCTTATCACGCCCGGCTTTTTAATATTGGTGGCGAAGGTCAGGCAACGCTCGGTGGATTGGGCGTAGCACTGGTTTGCCTCAGCATAGACTGGCCACACTGGACCCTGGCCCTGCCCTTTGCAATCTTGGGCGGTGCATTGTTCGGCGCGGCATGGGCCTTTATCCCCGCCTATCTGCAAGCCAAACGCGGCAGCCACATCGTGATCACAACGATCATGTTCAACTTCATTTCTTCTGCCCTGCTTGGCTATCTGTTGCTCAAAGTTCTCAAGCCAAGCGGCAGCCAGGCCGCAGAGACGGCAACTTTCCCCGAAGGTGCCCACCTGCCTACATTCCATGAGATGTTGGCACCTTTTGGAATAGAGTTTTCCAAGCACGCACCCGCGAATGTCAGCTTTCTGGTCGCCTTGCTTTGCTGTGTCGCCTTCTACCTGCTGATCTGGCGCTCACGTCTGGGCTATTCAATTCGCTCTTTCGGTATGTCGGAAAGCGCTGCCGTCTACGCCGGGATTTCACCATCACGTATGATCATCATCGCCATGCTGATCTCGGGCGCTTTGGCCGGGATGATGGCCATCAACAGTGTGATGGGGTACGCAGAACGGCTGATTGACAACTCCGTCAGTCAGGCTGGTTATATCGGTATCGCAGTCGCACTTATGGGTCGCAACCACCCGGTTGGGATTGTTCTTGCCGCCCTGCTGTTTGGTTTTCTCTATCAAGGCGGCGGCGAACTTGCTTTCGAGTTTGGTATCCCACGTGAACTGGTTACAGCCATACAAGGCGTGATTATTCTTCTGACCGGTGCGTTTGATAACATGATCCGCAGACCTGTGGAAAAACTGTTCCTTGCTCTGAACCGCAAGGAGGCATCCGATGCTGCATGAGTATCTGCCGCAGCTGCTTCTGGCCTGGTCGATCCAGTGGATGGGCGTTCTGTCCCCCGGCCCCGGCGTCATGCTGATCCTTGGCGTGGCGACAACCGCCGGGCGCGGCCCGGCCCTCGTCACTACCTTCGGCATCGCCTGCGGGGCTGTGATGTTGGCGATTGCCACCGTGCTGGGTCTGGCAACGCAGGTGTCACAAATCGCCTGGGCGATGACCATGATCAAACTGATCGGCGCCGCTTATCTCGCCTGGCTCGCCTGGGGCAGCTTCAAGAAGGCGCTGAACCCGCCGGAATTGATCCCACGCGCGGTCGAAACCGGCAGTGCCTGGCGGACCGCACTTGGTGGCTTCACCATGCAAATCACCAACCCAAAAGCGATCTTTTTCTGGCTGGCGGTTGCAGCGGCTGGCGGCATTGGCGATGCGCCTGCCCATATCGTCGCCCTGTTCCTGACCGGGGCTTTCGTCAATTCCTATCTGGGCCACGGCGTCTATGCGCTGCTGCTCTCCTCCAACCCGATCCGCGCGGCCTATAGCAGGTTCCGCCGCTGGATCGAGGGGGCCTTAGGCGTGTTTTTCACCATCTTCAGCGTCAAGCTGGCACTATCGCGAGGCTGACCCATGGATTTCATGACCATCATCGACATCCTCGCCAGCACCATGCGGCTGGCCACACCGCTGCTTCTGGCCTGTCTGGCGGGGCTGTTTTCGGAACGCTCCGGCATTGTTGATATCGGGCTAGAGGGCAAGATGCTGGCCGCCGCCTTTCTGGCAGGAGCGGTTGCCACCGTCACCGGCTCGATCTGGCTGGGGCTGCTGGCGGGGATCGGCGGCTCGCTGTGTATCTCAATCCTGCACGGTCTGGCCTCGATCACCTTCAAGGGCGATCAACTGATTTCCGGCGTCGCCCTGAACTTCCTCGCCGCCGGACTGGCGGTGGTTGTCGGGCAAAGCTGGTTCGGCCTTGGCGGACGCACCCCCAGCCTCCAGCGGGATGAGCGCTTTGGCGACCTCAACTGGCCGTTTTCCGAGACGCTGGCCGACACACCCGTTATCGGCCCGATTTATTCAGATCTGCTGTCCGGCCACACGATCCTTGTCTATATCGCCCTGCTGCTGGTGCCGCTCAGCTGGTACGTCCTCTATCGCACCCGCTACGGCCTGCGCCTGCGCGCCGTCGGGGAAAACCCCAGCGCGGTGGATACAGCGGGCGTCTCGGTTACCGGCCTGCGCTGGTCAGCCATCATCATCGCTGGCGTCCTCTGCGGGTTGGCTAGGACCTACCTTGCCTCAATCGCTGCCGGATTTGGCAAAGACATGACCGCCGGACGCGGCTATATCGCGCTGGCAGCGCTGATCTTCGCCAAGTGGCGGCCATGGTACGCACTACTCTCCTGCCTGCTTTTCGGTTTGCTCGAGGCTATCGGCCTCCGCTATCCGAATATCCGTTTTGCCGACCTGACCCCACCGGATTGGGCTCTCACTTTGATCCCCATTGTTCTGGGGATCGCAATCATCACTGCTGCGATCATCGCAATCAGAGCAGAAAAGAAGCGCTACCTGGCCTTGGCCTCGCTGGTGGTGGTCGGTCTCATCTATACAGCAAATCTCGCGGGTCTTATCGATCTGTCATCAATCGTCATTCCAAGCCAGTTCATGCAGGCGCTGCCCTATATCCTGACGGTGATCATTTTGGCCGGGTTCGTCGGCAAAGCCATCCCGCCCCGCGCCTCTGCCCAACCCTATATCAAGGAACGCTAGGCCCATGCACGACGCCCTGATTTCGACCATCCGCGCCAAAGCCGGGGACGCCCCGGTCCGCGTCGGCCTGACCCTCGGCTCCGGCCTTGGCCATATCGCGGGCACCGTCAACGGGGTCGAGATTGACTATGCCGACCTGCCCGGCTTCCCCCATGCCGGTGTCTCAGGCCACAACCCCAAGCTGGTGATCGGCGATCTGGAGGGCGTGCGCGTCGCCGTCCTTGGCGGCCGGGCGCATTACTACGAAAGCGGTCAGGCCGACGCGATGCGCCTGCCGCTAGAGGTCCTCAAAGGCCTTGGCGCAGATACCATGCTGATGACCAATGCCGCCGGCTCCCTGCGCGCCGATATCCCCACCGGGGATGTGATGCTGCTGAGCGACCATATCAATTTCTCGGGCCGCAATCCCCTGATCGGCGAGCCCACCGATGCCCGCTTCGTCAATATGACCGACGCCTACGATCCAGACCTGCGCGCAGCCCTGACAAAGGCCGCCCGCTCCGAAGGCATCGACATGAAAGACGGCGTCTACGCCTGGTATTCCGGCCCCTCCTTCGAAACCCCGGCCGAGATCCGCGCCATCAAAATCCTTGGCGCAGATGCGGTCGGCATGTCCACCGTGCCCGAGGTCATCCTGTCCCGCTTCCTCGGCATGAAAACTGCGGCCATCTCCACGATCACCAACATGGCCGCTGGCATGTCGGACGAGGTCATCAGCCACGACCAAACCAAAGCCATGGCCCCCAAGGGTGCTGCCAAACTCGAACGGATCCTGCGCGCCTGGCTCCGCACCTTCTGACCTTCATTGTTCCAAAAATATCCCCGCCAGAGGCATCCGCCCGCAAGGGCGGATTCTGTGACGTTTATCCCACCGCGCAAAATATCCAGAGATAAGCGCCCTCTAACGCATTGAATTCTTTCACTTCAGCCAGCATCAGCGGATCGAGTTTTTCACGTGACACTCTAGCGGCAGTGCAAAAGCTGGTCTAGAACAGGGGAAACCCTGAAGGTCTGGCTTTATGCAAATCTACCTTCCCATCGCCGAGGTTTCAGTCAACGCCTTCCTTCTGCTGGGGCTGGGCGGGATGGTGGGTGTGCTTTCTGGCATGTTTGGTGTGGGTGGCGGGTTTCTCATGACACCGCTGCTGTTCTTCATCGGCATCCCGCCCGCCGTGGCCGTCGCAACCGAGGCGAACCAGATCGTTGCCTCCTCCTTCTCCGGCGTTCTGGCGCATCTGAAACGCAAGACAGTCGATATCAAGATGGGCATGGTGCTGCTGGTTGGCGGGCTGATCGGGGCTGCTGCCGGGGTGCAGATTTTTAAGATCCTACGCGAAATGGGCCAGGTCGAGCTGCTGGTCTCCCTGTGCTATGTGGTGTTTCTGGGCGTGGTCGGCGGGCTGATGTTTCTTGAAAGCCTCAGCGCGCTCAGGCGCAAACCCGATGCGCCGCGCCCGGTGCGCAAGAAACATGGCTGGGTGCACAAGCTGCCGTTCAAGATGCGCTTTCGGCAAAGCCAGCTGTATATCTCGGCCATCCCGCCACTGCTGATCGGCGTGGTGGTTGGGGTTCTGGCGGCGATCATGGGCGTTGGCGGCGGGTTTATCATGGTCCCGGCGATGATCTATATTCTGGGCATGCCGACCAAGGTGGTCGTTGGCACATCGCTGTTCCAGATCATCTTTGTCACCGGCTTTACCACCCTGATGCACGCCACCCAGAACCAGACCGTCGATGCCGTTCTGGCCCTGCTGTTGCTGATCGGCGGCGTCATTGGTGCACAGATCGGCGCGCGTCTTGGGGTGCGGCTGAAGGCCGAGCAGTTGCGTATCCTGTTGGCTATTCTGGTGCTGGCCGTCTGCGGCAAGCTGGCCTTTGATCTGATCACCACACCGGCCGAGCTCTATTCCATCGGAGACGGGCATTGATCCGCGCCCTGCTATGTCTGCTGGCCCTGACCAGCCCGCTGCTGGCACAGACCGAGCGTGTTGTCGGGGCGCTGTCGCAGAACTCGGTTCAGATCACGGCCAATTTCAACGGGACCGAAATATGGGTTTTTGGAGCGGTCAGCCGGGACGCCCCTGTTGACCCTGGCAAAGGTCCGCTGGAGGTGATTATCTCGGTCCGGGGGCCGGATCAGGAACTGACGGTGCGACGCAAAGAACGCACGCTGGGGATCTGGGCCAATCGTGACGCGGTCGATATCGACTTTGCCCCCAGCTTTTACGCCATCGCCAGCACTGGCCCGCTGGAAGACATCGCCAGCGACTACGAACGGTTTCGCTATCAGATCGGTCTAGACCATGCGGTGCAGGCCTATCCCTATCCCGGGCAGGTTGAGGATATCGGCGAGTTCAAGGACGCTGTGGTGCGTATCCGGCGCGACAATGGGCTTTATGATCTGAAAGAAGGCATCGTGGAGCTGGACGAGGAAACCCTGTTCCGCACCCGCATCCAGTTGCCCGCCAATCTGGTTGAGGGGCTTTATACTGCGCGGATGTACCTGCTGCGCGACCGCAAGGTGGTGAATATCGCGGTGTCTTCCATCAATGTGGAAAAGACCGGGCTGGAGCGGCTGATCTATCGCACCGCGCATGAGCAACCTTTGCTTTATGGGCTGCTATCGCTGGCTGTCGCTTTGTTCGCGGGATGGCTGGCCTCAACCGTGTTCCGGTTGTTGCGTCGTTAGACCCGCCTTTGGCGGGTGCCTCCGGCGGGGATATTTATGGAACAATGAAAGGTTAGCCCAGGTGGTCGGTGGTCAGCGGGTCTGTCGGGCGGGCCAGGCGGTAGCGGGTGACCCAGTGCAGGCGGGTTTCGGCGCGGGTGATGGCGACATAGGCGAGGCGTTTCCATAGGGGGATGCCGGCCTCGGTCCGGCCGGCGCGGGCGGCGGCGTAAAGGTCGGGGGCGAAGACCTGAACCTCGGGCCATTGGGAGCCTTGCGCCTTGTGGGTGGTGCAGGCCGCGCCATGCAGGAAGCTGGCCCCCATACGGGCGGCTGACAGGATGTCGGGGTCTTCGCGGTCCGGGATTTCCACCTTGATGATCGAGGCGGCGGTAACCTGCGGGTTTTCTGCCCCCAGCACATGCAGGCGCGCAAAGCCAGGTTTGGAGCCGTCGCCCATATAGACCACCTGCGCGCCTTTGATCAGGCCGCGGGCCTCTAGGTCGATGCGTTTTTTGCGGTGTTTCAGCGGCAGTTCGATACCATCGCAGATCAGCGGCTCTCCGGGCAGCAGGCGGTCCGGTGGTGCCGCGAAAGCGCTGCGGAAGGCGGCGATCAGGCGGATGCGGGTGGCGTTGCGCCAGACCAGCACCGGTGCGCGGGCCATGGCGGCGGCATCGACGCGTTCGGCGACGATGACGCGGTCATCCTTGCGGGCGGCTTCCTCGATCAGGCGTTCGAACGCGGTGAAATCGAGGTCGGGGTTGCCAAGCGCGTGGGCCAGATCGAGGATGGGGTTGTCGGCCTGCTGTCGGTGGATGCGGTGCAGTTCCAGCTTGCGCGGTGCTGGCAGGGCGTCGAAGCACATTGCGCCGGACTGGTTCACCGGGGCCAGCTGGGCGGGGTCGCCGAACAGGATCAGGGTCGGGAAAATCTCTTGCAGATCCTCCATCTGTTTGTCGTCGAGCATGGAGGCCTCGTCGACAAAGCCGATATCCAGCGGATCCTCGCGCCGTTTCCAGCCGGTGATGAAATCCGAGCCGCGCAAGCCTGCCGTTGCCAGTGCGCCGGGGACGGACGGCTGGGTTTGGAAGAAGGCATAGGCGCGGTCCAGCGCCTCTTCGGTGAGGCCTTCGATCTGGGGCTTTTCGCCGTCGCCGGTCAGCCAAAGGGCGATTTTTTCGTATTCCGGGTCATAGACCGGGGTGTAGAGGATGCGGTGCAGTGTGGTGGCCGGAACGCCACGGCTGCGCAGGACGCTGGCGGCCTTGTTGGTGGGGGCCAGGATCGCGAGGGTGCGTTTGTCCTTGCGGCGGCGGTTTTCAAATTCGGCCGAGACTGTCTCGACCCCTGCCTCTTTCAGTGCATCGGCGAGTTGCGCCAGAAGCAGGGTTTTACCCGATCCTGCCTTGCCCAGCACGGCCAGAACACCCGGCGATGTATCTGAGGGGATCGTAGCCCCCTCCACCAGATCGATACCGGCGCGCGACAGCGTTTCTGCGATGGTGTCCCAGGCGGCGGCCTGGTCTTCGGAAAGTTGGGGGACAGTTTTCATGCCCCCTTCTATCGCGGATTTCCGGGAAGCTGAATCAGGTTTTGCCCATGGAGGACAAAATACCCGGTTTCACGCAGCGACCGCAGGTGCATGGTCGGGAAAGGACATCTCGAACCAGTGGCTGCCATCATCGACCGACAGACCGGCATTCGCAGCAATCTGTGCGCGGATGGTTTCGGAAAATGGCCAGAGGCCAACGCAGATTTTGCTGCGGCCCTGCCCCTCAGCGCCGACAATCTCGGGCTGCCAGCCGATGGATTTGTAGATCCGGCGCATCCGGTAATCGAACACACCGACGGAGCTTTCCAGACCAAAGCGCAGGCCCAGTTCATGGTCAGCCAGCATCACGCCCCCGGCCACCTGCTTGCCCTGTGCTGCGGCTTTGGGCGAGATGCAGAACCGGGTGCATTCCCAGATCAACGGGCTGGCGATGGTCACGCCGCCGGTCAGGTGGGTGAAGTGTTCATTTACCATGTGACCTGCCCCCCGAAACTTCCCTCGTTCTGATGTAGAGTTTGCTCAACCTTTTGAAGGAGCAAACGAATGCGAAAGAGCCGTTTCACGGAAGTCCAAATCATTGGGATGATCAAAGA
>NZ_JBTLNE010000053.1:0-27733 GCF_054457435.1 Halovulum sp. GXIMD14793
AAAGCGTTTCGGGATAAACCTGAGACAAAAGATTATCCTGAAACGCAGTGATAAGCCTATATGGTGTACGCGTTTCGATTTTATGTGATGTCTCAAGGTAAACTCGAAACGCTTTAGGTTCTGATACTCTTGACGGTGGCGAAGAAAACGCGGGTCCCGAAGGAGATGTTCTTACTTACGAAGAGCTCTCGAACGCGGTGCAAATTAAGGTGGCTTTTGCGGGTGCTGGCGGAAACCAAACAGTTTTTCAAATCACTGATCTGGCCAGCCCGGGATCTTGGGTTGACAGCGCAATCGACTTTGAAACCATTCGGCTTACAAATTTTAATGATACCATCCAAATTAGCAGAGAAGTTTTTGATGGGCTATTAGAAACTACTATTATAATCGATGGTCTTGGTGGTACCGACGTAATAGACGCCAGCCTGCTTGATCAGACAATTGAGGTTGATTTTGCGCAGGGTTCAACCAAGCCGGTGGTGAAGCTTACGAGTGGTGCAGCTGCTGCCTCGACCGGTTCATCCGAGAATCCTGATGGGCTGGAGTTCGAAGGTTTTGAGGGTGTGGTTGGGACTGCGCACGCAGACACTAACCAATCGCGGTATTGGCGGGGCATCTGACTTCATCCGAAACTACACCGCTGCACAGCTTGAGATCAGAAGCGGTGCCCCTATCGGCAGTATCCGGACTGTTCTGCAGGAAGCCTCTGACATGATGGCGGACAAACGGGTTGACGCAAGCTTCGTCCCGCAGCACCATTCGTCAAGGTGGTAGTGAGCGATTCCTTTTCAATAGCATTTTCAATGGGGGCAATGATGAATGCTGGCGTCAGCCTGATTGCATTGTTTTTAAACGCAAAATGAAATACGGGAGATATTTTACCGCCCTCAAAATGGGCTTCCTAACTCTACCGATGTTCATAGTCGGAACGCCAGCACTGTCCGAGGGCAAGGGGCTGTTCTCGGATTTCCCTATTATTCAGGGCACCGTGGAATATGTTGACACCAGGGGTGTCATATATCTGCAAACAGCGGCGCAGGAAAATCCCATTCTAGTGGAGCCTTGGGCACTGACAGTGCCGCCGGAAGCGCTGAAGATCATACTGACATCGCGGGAGGTGGTTTGTCGTATTGTCTATGAGTTTGAGCACAAGAAGGTTTCAAACTGCGCCATACGATACTCATCGATTGAAGAATACTTAAGTCGAGGTGAGAAGTACTTTGGGATTGATGAGGTTTCTGTCAAACCGCCTAGTTCCATAAGAGAAATTTTCGGTGATTTGGGCATAGGGGATCAATCGTGCACGACGCGAGATATCAAGGACTATATCGACAATCCGGATCGATATGGTTCTGATTACAGATGTAGCAATATAAATAGGTGAAAAATGTCGATACAAAACCTTATTGATAACGGAACGATCCGACTTGTTGAGCCAACAACGTCCTTACAATCACTTGTTGATGTGAACGAAGACTCAGCTCAGGATGTGCGCGATGCAGCTCAAGAAATTGTTGCCAAGCTGGGCATATTGTATGCTAGCGGCGAATTTAGAAGGTTACTTTCCTCTTTTTCAACAGATGAAGCATTGGTAATCATCGTCGATCTAGGCAACGATCAGGCCCGTGGCGGGCCTGTATCGGATATTGATGGCGTTAAGGGCGTGGTGGAGGTCAGCGTCTTTTTCACGACTGGTTTCATAAACAAGAACGGCGATGTTGAAGCGGTCACACTTGAACGCGTGCTTGCCCATGAGATCGCGCACGCATCTGATGAGTCAATTCTTGACACGCAGCAACCGCTTGATGGCAGCATCCCAGATCCAGACTACAAGGGAGGAGCAGTTAACGTTGCGAATGCAATTATTACTGAATTGAGTCTTGGCTCCGAAAGAACATCATACTCTAGCGTGGAAAGTTTCGACTATCTTGGGTCCCCTCTTGGTGGGGAGGCGGAAGTTGATAACTGGACCGAGGGCAAAACAGTCGACCTAGTGCTCGTTGCGGAGGACAGTGACTACGACGACGAGGATGGAACACTAAAGGCCTCCGGGCCCGGCCCAAACATCAATACCTCAAGAAATACAGCCACAAAAGATGATTTAATCATTGATGACTTTCAGGGCAATAGAGACAATGAATTCATAACCGGTGAAGGTAATGACTTTATTTATGGATTGGACGGCAAAGATACAATTGATGCAGGTGAAGGCGACGATCATGTCTATGGCGGGCTAGGCAGTGACACGGTGATTGGCGGTGAAGGCAACGATGTGCTCTATGGAGAGGATATTAGGCCATTCATTGATCTCAAGGATGCTGCCGCTATAGATACTGTGGACTATTGCCGCGTTGACGGGGCGTTTACTGTCGGATTGGAGAAAGCTGCTGAGGATGATCGAGATGCAGTACTTAGGATTGAACATGAATCCGGCTGGGTTGATCTACTGCAGGACTTTGAAATCATTAAGATAAACGGTGGAGAGACTGTTTTTAAAACCGTTGATATAGAAACATTTAAGGTACTTGTTACCGAGAAGATTGTTGCTGAAAACTGTAACCAACCTTCAGCCGCGATTTTTGACGGATCTTTGTTGGAACAGGCTATTGAAGTTGATTTTTTACAGGATGCAACGAAGGCCGTGGTGAAGCTCAAGAGCGACGCTGTTGCTTCCAGTTCTGCCTCGACAGTTTCATCCGAAAATCCTGATAACGCATCGGAGGGTTTAGAACTCAAGGGTTTCGGAGGCGCGATTGGGACCTCGCAAGCAGACACTTTCATCTCCAACGGTCATGCGGTGCGGTTTGCTGGCGGGGATGGCGAGGATACGTTTGAGATCAGCAGCAACAAGGGTGACGGCCCGGCGATTGTCTGGGGCGGCGATGGTGGCGAACAGGACATCTACAAGATTGACCGCAATGGTGTGTTCGATGATGTAGGTTATGTCGTTGATCCTTTCGGCATCATGCGCGTGACATGCGAGGGATTGACTGCCGAAAACTTTGCCGATTTTGATTTCTCTGATTTTGGCTTAGGCGAAGACTTTGATTGGTCTGCCATTGACTTGGTGATCATAAACCCGGACGAAAACGACATCATCCAGTTTACCCCTGAAACGCCTGGCGATGACCCAATTACATTGAGCTTGGAGACATCGGATGATTTCGACGAGTATCTGGATGTAGGCGCACGGACGCCGGTCATCGATAGCTTGTTCGGGACGACTATGTATCAAGATGACGATCAAAATAGAGACACCTATGTCGTGTGGTGGGCGGATGTGCCCTTTGCGCAGAATGGGTTTTCGGGGCCGGTTTTTCTGCCATCTGATGGCACCGAGCTTGTCACCCCAAGCCCTTGGAATTATGAGACTTTCGGATGGACTCCAAGCTATGATGAGTTTCTCCTCACCCTTAGCCAATGCTGGTTTATGGTTGGCGGTGAGATTGATGGTACGTCTATCGTCGCGCCACAGACGGGTGGTTTCAACAGCGCGCTCCTGGATATTAACCTAAATATCGGCACTGATGGCGATGATACACAAATCGGGTCCGGCGACCGTGATGACAACTTCATTTCGAGCCTTGGTGGGGACAGCTACGACGGTTTGGGCGGTCTGGACAGTGTCAGCTATGCGCATAGTGGCGCTGCGGTAACGGCCAATCTTGCGCAAAATAGTGCCAGTGGCGGTCATGCGGAGGGAGACAGCTTCAGTTCTATTGAGGGTCTGTCTGGCAGTGCATTTGATGACACGCTGATTGGCGATGCGGCGGACAACACACTCAGTGGCGGCGACGGTGATGACACCCTAACCGGGTATGAGGGGGATGATCGCCTGATCGGTGGCTTTGGCAATGACCACTTCCGTGGTAATGCTGGCGCGGATATCATTATTGGCGATCTCAGCGGTAATCTCAGTGGCGCGCAGGTTGCCGGGAACGACATATTCTCGGGCCATGTTGGGGCCGATACGCTGATCGGCGATACCGGTGGGGACATGACTGACACAGCGCAAGGCGGGGATGACGATCTTGGCGGCTGGCAGGATGACGACATCATGATCGGTGATGCGGCTGGCGATATGCGCGATGACGCGCGAGGTGGGGATGACGGCCTTGGTGGCGGAAGTGGCGACGATATCGTTTATGGGGACGCGAAAGGTTCGCTGAGCGGAAATGCCGTGGGCGGCGCGGACACAGCAACGGGCCACAGCGGTGCTGACACTTTATATGGTGATGCAGGTGGCAATATCACCGGCTCTGCGCGCGGTGGTAATGACAACTTGGCTGGATGGGACGACAATGATCTGCTGGTTGGCGATGCCGGTGGTGATTTGCGTGGCTCCGCTGTTGGCGGGGATGATGTTCTTGGCGGCGGCGGTGGCGATGATGCCCTGTATGGCGATGCACAAGGCTCAATAGCCGACACTGCGGTTGGCGGTGCAGATACACTGACCGGCAATAGCGGCGATGACCTCATGATTGGTGACGCTGGAGGAGATATAAGCGGAGCCGCGCAAGGTGGCGCAGACGCTCTCAGCGGTTGGTCCGGAGCCGACATCATGATCGGTGATGCCGGAGGCACTATGTCCGGGACAGCCACTGGCGGCATTGACAGTTTGCATGGCCATGAGGGCAATGACAGCCTCTATGGTGACGCTTTGGGCGACATGAAGGACAGCGCGGTTGGCGGTGATGACTATCTGCGCGGCTGGACTGACGATGATCTCATTGTGGGCGATACCGGTGGTGCGCTGATTGGCTCCGCCAGGGGCGGCAATGATGAGCTGAGGGGTGATCAGGGCAACGATACGCTCTATGGGGATGCGATCGGGGCCGATAATGGCAATGGTGGCGCAGACCGGCTTTCGGGGGGAACCGATGATGACAATCTCTATGGTGGTTCAGGCGCAGATACATTTGTGTTTAACGCAGGCGATGGCAGCGATGTGATCCATGACTATCAGGACGGCATCGACAAGCTGGACTTCAGCGGTTCCGGCCTGACCTTTGCAGACCTGACGATCACAGCAGGCGGCAACGGAGAAGCCATCATCGCCTATGGCAATGGCGACCAGATCACACTCCAAAACGCAGCGGGGCAACTCGACGCAAGCGACTTCATCTTTGCGGTGGCTTAGGAACCACAAGACACATGGTGAGCGCAGCAGGCTAACGCTATTTGCAAGATGTGTGCGGTAGTACCGCACATCTTGGCAAGGGGGTCCGCTGCGCGCCCCCGTTGCATCCCCCTAAGCCATGGCCGGACCGAGGCATTGAGCCCCAATCCTGCCAGCAAACATATCGGTGTTTGATCCCTCGCAAGGGAGATGTCATCTCCCCCCTGCACCCCATAGACCAAAGGGACTTCGTTCCCCTTGGAACCCTGACCAACCGTTCGCCGATTGGATGCCGCCAAAGAGCCTATCGCCGCCCCTTGGAACCCGCTCGCAGGGCTTGGAGATTTGCCTCTCCACCTGCATCGAACCATGCACAATCGTGATGTGCGGTTGACGCCCGATCGGTGAACACACTACTCTTGTAGTTTGATTATGCCTGCTCTTCTCCACTTTTGGTGAAGTTTTAGGAATATATTCAAATTTGCACTCTGGTTTGAGAATGTGACAATATGTTCACCATGAGTACACCAAAGGGATCAAAGCTAAACCACCTTCAGACGTCCCTGCCACAAGGGATGATCGTGGATTCTGGCTGGATGGAGACGCACGGCTTCTCGCCGTCTCTTCGGAATCGATACGTGAAGAGCGGTTGGCTGGAACAGCCTGCGCGCGGTGTCTATCGTCGTCCTGGCGGGCAGATGTCAACGGGCGAGGAATTTCTGTTCGTCGTCGAAGGCAAGATGATCGTGCAGGCAGAGGGCAAGGCGGATGTCGTCCTACGCGCAGGCGAAAGCCTCTATTTCGACAGCGGGCGGGGACATCTTTATGCCTCGGCCACAGACCATCCGGCCCGCATCCTGTGTGTTTGCACCGGTATCGGTGATAGTGATCGGTCAGATGGTGCGGACTGAAAGCGTCTAGGCTGAATACTCCGCGTCCAGGCGAAAGCCTTGCCGGTTGACACCGCCCCGCCAAGCGCTAAGCCTCAAGTCAGACTGCCGGATCGGCCCGACCGGCAGTTGCGCTTTGCCGATGCGGGCCGACCACCCGCAGATGTTTGCATCTGCAAGATACGGTCTGACTCTATGGTAGCACGTACAATTCCCGTCGATGCCTTTGATCTGGTGATCTTTGGCGGCACTGGTGATCTGGCCCGGCGCAAGATCCTGCCCAGCCTGTTCCGCCGATTGCGGGCCGGACAAATGCCCGAAGGTGCCCGCATTATCGGCGCGGCACGTGGCGATATGGACCGCGCCGGATATCAGGACATGATCCGCGCAGCGCTGGAAGAGTTCATCGCCGTTGAAGACCGCCCCACCGATCTGCTGGAAAGCTTTCTTGATGCCCTCGACTATGTCACGCTGGATGCGCTGGGCGAGGGAGGTTGGGCCGATCTTGAGGCGAAGCTTCGCGATCAGGTTGTGCGGGCGTTTTACCTGTCCGTCGGCCCCTCATTGTTCGGACCGATTGCTGCCAAACTGAAAAGCACCAGCCTTGCCACCCCCGACAGCCGCATCGTGGTGGAAAAACCGCTGGGGCACGATCTGGCCTCGGCCCGTGATCTGAACGCGCAGCTTTCGGCCAGTTTTGATGAACAGCAAATCTACCGCATCGACCATTATCTGGGCAAGGAAACCGTCCAGAACCTGATGGCGCTGCGCTTTGCCAATGCCTTTCTGGAGCCGCTTTGGTCTGCGCAGCATATTGACCATGTGCAGATCACCGTTGCCGAAAGCATCGGCGTCGAAGGGCGCGGTGGGTATTATGACAAGTCCGGTGCGCTCCGCGACATGGTACAGAACCATCTGATGCAGTTGTTGTGCCTGACGGCGATGGAGCCGCCCTCACGCTTTGAACCGGACGCGGTGCGTGATGAAAAGCTGAAGGTGATCCGCGCGCTGGACCCTGTGCCTGTGGGCGACACCGTGCGGGGGCAGTATCGCGATGACGGCAATGGTAGCTATACCGATCACGCCGAAAATCCCGATAGCCGGACCGAAAGCTATGTGGCGCTGAAAGTTCAGGTCTCGAACTGGCGTTGGGCCGGGGTGCCGTTCTATCTGCGCACCGGGAAAAAGCTACGCGCGCGCCTGTCCGAGATCGCGATCATGTTCCGCGCCGTGCCGCATTCGATCTTTCCCGAGGTTGAGGATAAGCGCGGTAATGCCCTGATCATCCGCCTGCAACCGGACGAAGGCATCACGCTGCACATGACCATCAAAGACCCAGGTCCCGGCGGCATGCGCCTGACCGAAGTGCCGCTTGATATGAGCTTTGCCGAAGCACTGGGGCCGGATGCCGAAAACGTGCCGGATGCCTATGAACGCCTGATCATGGATGTGATCCGCGGCAACCAGACCCTGTTCATGCGCGGCGACGAGGTCGAGGCCGCCTGGGCCTGGACCGACAGCATTCTGGCCGCGTGGGAGGCGCATCCCGAAAAGCCGCAACCCTATGACGCAGGCAGTTCCGGGCCCGAGGATGCCCTGGCCCTGATGCATCGCGACCACCGCCGTTGGCGTGAGATTGAAACCTGAGGAGGCACAGCCATGACGCTGAACGGGACCACTGCCCGCGTCACAGCCGAGATTGTTGAACGGTCTGCACCAACCCGCCGTGCCTATCTGGACCGGATGGAACGCCAGCGGCAGGAGGGGCCATCCCGGGCGCATCTGAGCTGTGGCAATCAGGCCCATGCCTATGCCGCGATGGGCGAGGATCAGGCAGCCCTTGCCACTGGATCGGCGGGCAACCTTGGGATCATCTCGTCCTATAACGACATGCTGTCGGCGCATCAGCCGTTCGAGGCGTTTCCCGCCCTGATCAAAAAAGCAGCGCATGAGGTCGGTGGCACCGCTCAGTTTGCGGGCGGTGTTCCGGCGATGTGCGACGGGGTCACGCAGGGCCAGCCGGGCATGGAACTCAGCCTGTTTTCCCGCGATATCATCGCCATGGCGGCGGGGGTTGGGCTGTCGCATAACACCTTTGATGCCGCTGTTTATCTTGGTGTGTGTGACAAGATCATCCCCGGCTTGGTGATGGCGGCGGCCACCTTTGGTCACATCCCGGCGGTGTTTTTGCCTGCGGGACCAATGACCTCGGGTCTGCCGAATGACGAAAAGGCCAAGGTGCGTCAGCAATTTGCCGCTGGTGAGATTGGCCGTGATAAGTTGATGGAGGCTGAGATGGCCTCGTATCACGGGCCCGGTACCTGCACATTCTACGGCACGGCCAACACCAACCAGATGCTTATGGAGTTCATGGGGCTGCACCTGCCCGGCGCAAGCTTCGTCAACCCCAACACGCCCTTGCGGGAGGCCCTGACCATCGAAGGCGCAAAGCGGGCGCTGGCGATCTCGGACCTTGGGAATGAGTATACGCCCGTGTCTGATGTGCTGGATGAAAAGGCGTTCGTGAACGGCATTGTCGGGCTGATGGCAACCGGTGGCTCTACCAATCTGCTAATCCATCTGCTGGCGATGGCACGGGCCGCCGGGGTGATCCTTGATTGGGGGGATTTCGCGGCCCTGTCTGACGCCACACCGCTGATGGCACGGGTCTATCCCAATGGCCTCGCGGATGTGAACCATTTCCATGCCGCTGGTGGGCTGGGCTATATGATTGGTGAATTGCTGGGGGCAGGTCTGCTGCACCCGGACACCCGCACCGTGATGGGTCAGGGGCTGGTGCATTACACGCAGGAACCAAAGCTGATTGACGGTGCGCTAAGTTGGGATGCGGGTCCCGGCATCAGCCAGAACGACAAAATCCTGCGCCCGGCCGCCGACCCGTTCCAGCCGACCGGCGGCATGGCCCGCCTGGCTGGCAATCTTGGAACCGGGGTGATGAAAGTCTCCGCCGTCGCGCCTGAGCGTCAGGTGGTTGAAGCCCCGGCCCGCGTGTTCCACGATCAGGCCGAGGTGAAGACGGCTTATCAGGCCGGAGAATTTACCAGCGACACGGTCGTGGTGGTGCCGTTTCAGGGACCAAAGGCCAATGGCATGCCGGAGCTACATTCCCTGACCCCGATTTTGGCCGTACTGCAGGACAAGGGCCTGAAGGTGGCGCTGGTTACCGATGGCCGCATGTCCGGTGCGTCAGGCAAGGTGCCCTCAGCCATCCATGTCAGTCCCGAGGCACTGGATGGCGGGCCGCTGGCCAAGCTGCGCGATGGGGATATCGTGCGCGTCGATGCGGTCAAAGGAACGCTGGATGTGCTGGATGAGGCGGCCCTGGACCGCCCGATTGTTGAGGTCGATCTAAGCCACTATCACACGGGTCTGGGCCGGGAATTGTTCGGCCAGTTCCGCGCCACGGTCGGCAGCGCAGAGACAGGAGCCTGTGCCATCCTATGACAGCATGGATTGAGGATATCAAAGGGCTTAAGGCCATCTATGGCCAACCGAGTCTGAGTTCGACCGCAAAGGTCACCGATCGGCTTACCCCGCAATACCGCGACTGGATCCACGCGTCGCCCTTTTGCGCCATGGCCACAGTCGGACCGGAAGGCACCGATTGCAGCCCGCGCGGCGATGACGGGCCGGTGGTGTCGGTTGTTGATGACAGAACCCTCGCCCTGCCAGACCGGCGCGGCAACAATCGCATTGATACGCTGCGCAACATCGTGCGTGACCCCAGAATATCGCTGATGTTTCTGATCCCCGGCTCAGGGACCGTCATGCGGGTGAACGGGCAAGCGAAAATCACCGCCGATGCTGAGGTTCTGGCCCGATACGAAACGCGCGGTGCACTGCCGCGGACAGTTACCTTCGTCAGCATCGACGAGATTTACTTCCAATGTGCCCGCGCCGTGATGCGCGCGAAACTCTGGCACGGGGGGCTTGGGGTTGATCCCAAAGGGCTGCCAACGCCCGGACAAATTCTGGAGACGATGACTGAGCGTAAGGTGGATGGTGCTGCCTATGATCGCGATTGGCCGGGCCGGGTGAAAGACAGCATGTGGTAGCCCATGACCGATTTCGTCACCGGCTGCACCCATTTCGGCCATGCCAATATCATCCGCCTTGCCGACCGGCCATTCTCAAGCGTCGACGAAATGAATGAGACGCTGATCGAGAACTGGAATACGACCGTTAACCCGCAGGATACGGTTTATCACCTTGGCGACTTTGCGTTTCAGGGCGCTGCCGGAGAAAGCTATCTTGACCGACTGAGTGGCCGGATCGTGCGATTGCAGGGCAACCATGGTCCAAAAGGCTGGGGTCAAGACTATCTTCGGGTGAAGATCAACAAGATTGCCGTTGTTCTGTTCCACTATCCGATTAAAGAATGGGATGGTTGGTGGCGCGGTGCTGTCCATCTTCACTGCCATACGCACAAGCAGGAGTTCCGGTCGGGCGAGCGTCGTGGCAATGTGGGTGTCGACGCAACGGATTTTCGGCCGATCAGACTTGAAGATGCCGTCTCTGCCCTTTTGGATTGAAGGAACCGCACATGATTACCCCAGCCGATGCCTGCAAACGCACAAGAGAGGTTTGTTCTCTCGCCCCAATCGTCCCGGTTCTGGTGGTCAGTGATGTCGCCCATGCCCGCCCCTTGGCCGAGGCCTTGGTCGCCGGGGGCCTGCCTGCCCTGGAAGTCACCTTGCGCACCCCGGCCGCGTTGGAAGCCATCAAAGCTATGGCAGAGGTGCCGGGCAGTGTCGTGGGTGCCGGTACGCTGGTCACGCCAGAGGATGTCCGTCAGGCGGTGTCTGCCGGGGCGCAGTTTGGCGTCGCGCCCGGTGCAACGGATGAGTTGATTGCCGCTTGCGAGGCAGAGGGGCTGCCACTGCTGGCGGGTGCCGCGACGGCGACTGAGGCCATGCAGATGCTGGCGCGGGGGTACGATATCCTGAAATTCTTCCCCGCTGAAGCCTCGGGCGGTGCACCGGCCCTGAAAGCCATTGGCGCGCCTTTGCCGCAGATCAGCTTTTGCCCGACGGGGGGTGTCAGCCCCTCTAACGCCGGTGACTACCTGTCACTGTCCAACGTGATCTGTGCAGGCGGCTCCTGGGTTGCGCCGGGGGATCTTGTGACTGCGGGCCGCTGGGATAAGATCGAAGCGCTTGCGCGTGATGCCGCCAGACTGGAGCGATAAGATGACACTTTGGGATCGCCTACATACCGCCCGCGCTGAAATGAAGGATCGCCGTATCACCGATCTGTTTGATGCCATGCCGGACCGGTTCGAGAGTTTTTCGGTGCGGCAGGCGGATATGGTGCTGGATTATTCCAAGACCAATATGGGCGTTCGCGCGCGTGACCTGCTGCTGGAGCTGGCGATGGAGGCCGGGGTTGAGGGTCGGCGCGACGCGATGTTCGCGGGCGACAGGATCAATACAACGGAAGACCGTGCTGTGCTGCACACCGCCCTGCGGAACCGCGCGGACCAGCCCGTGATGGTTGACGGGCAGGATGCGATGCCAGGTATTCGTGAAACTTTGGACCGGATGGCTGGGTTTGCCGAAGGTGTGCGGAGCGGAAGGATTACCGCGCCAAACGGCCAGCGCTTTACCGATGTTGTGAATATCGGCATTGGGGGGTCGGACCTTGGCCCGGCCATGGCTGCGCTGGCACTGGCCCCCTACCACGACGGACCGCGCACGCACTTTGTATCGAATGTCGATGGGGCGCATATTCATGACGTGCTGAAGGGGCTGGACCCGGCGACAACGCTGGTGATTGTGGCCTCAAAGACCTTCACCACCATTGAAACCATGACCAATGCCGAAACCGCCCGGGCCTGGCTAGGCGACGACGCCGGTGCGCATATGGCGGCGCTGTCCTCGGCCACGGACAAGACAGCCGCGTTTGGGATTGCACCTGATCGTGTGTTCGGGTTCGAGGATTGGGTCGGCGGGCGCTATTCCATCTGGGGGCCGATTGGGCTGAGCCTGATGATCGCCATCGGGTCAGAGAATTTCGCCGCATTTCTGGACGGTGCCCATGACATGGACCGCCATTTCCAGACCGCACCAATGGGCGAGAATATGCCCGTGATGCTGGCGCTGACAGGCATCTGGCACGCAAATATCTGCGGCTACGACACCCGCGCCGTGTTGCCCTATGACCAGCGGCTGGCGCGGTTGCCTGCCTATCTGCAGCAGCTGGATATGGAATCGAATGGCAAACAGGTGACTCCTGATGGCAGCCCAGTCCCCCGTGACACCGGGCCGGTGGTTTGGGGCGAGCCGGGGACAAACGGCCAGCACGCATTCTATCAGCTGATCCATCAGGGAACGCGGGTGATCCCGTGCGAATTCCTTGTGGCCGCGGAAGGACACGAGCCTGATCTGGCGCATCAGCATGACCTGCTGGTGGCCAACTGTCTGGCCCAGTCCGAGGCATTGATGATTGGGCGTCCCAAGGCCGAAAACCCCCACCGGATGTTCCCCGGCAACCGCCCGTCGACCACACTGGTCTATCCCAAGCTGACCCCCAATGTGCTGGGCCGGATCATCGTGCTTTATGAACACCGGGTGTTTGTGGAAGGCGTGATTTGGGGGATCAATTCCTTTGACCAATGGGGCGTGGAACTTGGCAAGCAACTGGCCAAAGAGATGCTGCCGCTGGTCGAAGGCGGCACACCTGAGGGCAAGGATGGCTCTACCACCGGGTTGCTGGAGGAGGTCCGGGCGGCATGGACCCCCTGAAACTTACGCTGCGTGGTGGCAGGCAACCTCGGTCCCGGTCCCCTCAAGCCTGCGTAATTGCGGCCGTTCCGCGCGACATTGCGCGTCTGCAAGTGGGCAGCGCGGGGCAAAGGGACAGCCTGCGGGCAGGTTCACCGGGTCAGGCAATTCCCCCGGTTCGCGCGGCTTGTCAAAGGAACCGCCCTCAAGCTTCGGGATCGCCTCAAGCAACAGCTTGGTATAGGGATGGCGCGGCGTGGCAAAGATCGCCTCGGTCGGGGCCAGTTCCATCACCTGCCCCAGATACATCACGGCGACACGGCTGCCGAAATGCTCCACCACGCTCAGGTCGTGGGTGATGAACAGATAGGTCAGGCCGCGCTCTTCCTGCAGATCGGTCAGCAGGTTCAGGATTTGCGCCTGGATCGACACATCAAGCGCCGAAATCGGTTCATCCGCGACGATAAAGGCCGGGTTGGTCACCAATGCGCGGGCAATGGCGATGCGTTGCCGCTGCCCCCCCGAAAATTCATGCGGCAGACGGCGCTGCCAGCTTGGATCGCAGCCAGTGGCGGCCAGAACCTCCTCGACCCGGGTGCGAACGTCTGCGGCGGATTTTTCCGGCATCAGATGACGCACGGGTTCGGCCAACGTCTCAAAGATATTGCGGCGCGGGTTCAGCGAGGCATAGGGGTTCTGGAACACCATCTGCATGTCGCGCCGGATCGGCTTGCGCGTCGGCTCATCCATGTTGTCGATGCGCTGGCCGCGGAATGCAACCTCGCCATCGGTCGGGGTTTGCAAGCCGATGATCGCCCGGCCAAGCGTGGTTTTACCGCAGCCGGATTCGCCAACAACGCAAAAGCTTTCGCCCTGTTCGATAGAGATGCTGACGCTGTTCAGCGCATGCAGAACCGGTTTTTCCCCGCTGAGGAAATGCGTCGGCAGCGGGAAATGCACCTGCAGCCCCTTGGTCTCAACAATGGGCTGGGTCATGAGGCGGCCTCATTGGCATTTAGCGGCGTGAAACAGGCGACATCATCGGTCAGATGCGGCACTTCTGCCCGGCAGCGGTCACTGGCGTGTTCGCAGCGTGGATTATAGGCGCAGCCTTCTGGCAGGCCGGTGATCGGTGGCATGGAGCCGGGTATCTGATAGAGCCGATTACCACGCCCGACCTTCTGCGGCAGGGCTTTCAACAGGCCCGCAGTATAAGGATGATTGGGCCTGTTGATGATATCCATCGTGCGGCCCTGCTCGACGCATTTGCCTGCATACATGATCATCAGCCGTTCCGTGACCTCGGCCACAACACCAAGGTCATGGGTGATCAGGATCAAGGCAACATCGTTTTCTCGGCAGAGTTTCAGGATCAGGGCCATGATCTCGGCCTGAATGGTGACATCCAGTGCGGTTGTCGGCTCATCCGCGATGATCAGTTCGGGGTCGGTTAACAGGGCGATGGCAATCACCACACGCTGCCGCAGTCCCCCTGACAGCTCATGCGGATACGCGTCCATGCGGTTTTCAGCCGAAGGGATTGCGACCTGTTTCAGACGTTCCACGCACAGTTTATGCGCCTCGGACTTCGAGATTTTGCGATGCGCCTGCAGGGTTTCGATCATCTGGGTGCCGATGCTTAAGACCGGGTTCAGCGTGACCATCGGATCCTGGAAGATCATCGAGATGCGGTTGCCGCGAATGCCCCGGATCTGCTTTTCGGGCATATCCAGCAGGCTTTCGCCGTCGAAAGACACGCTGCCCTGACTGACCCGGCCAGGCTGGGCGATCAGGTTCAGGATGGCAAAGGCCAGCATGGATTTGCCAGCCCCGGATTCGCCGACGACCCCGATCCGTTCGCCCTTTTCCAGGCTCAGACTGACGCCGCGCAATGCCTCGATCCAGTCGCGTTTGCCGCGTGGGAAAGCGACATGCAGGTCCTTGACCTCAAGCATGGGCATCAGTCATCCCCCCGGCGCAGTTTCGGGTTCAGAACATCCCGCAGCCAGTCCCCCAGAAGGTTCAGCGATAGAACCAACGCGATCAGAACAAGCGCCGGGTAAAGCGTGATCCACCAGGAGCCGGAGAAGATCAGCTCATACCCCGACCGGATCAACGACCCGAGGGAGGGCTTGCTGACCGGCATTCCAAGCCCAAGGAAGGACAGCGCTGCCTCGGTCATGATTGCTTCGGCCACCTGAATGGTCGAGATGACAAGAACCGGCGTCAGGGTGTTGGGCAGGATATGCCGCCACATGATCTTGCGCGGCGGCAGGCCAATGACGCGGGCAGCATCGACATATTCCTTCTTGCGTTCCCCCAGAACAGAGGACCGCACGGTGCGCGCAAATTTCGGCCATTCAGCAATGCCGATGATCAGGATCAGCATGAAGATGGCGTAATCCGCATAGACATTGGCATCAAAGGTGGCTGAAAAGATGGCCAGCACGATAATTGCGATCATCAGTGTCGACAGCGACATCTGGATATCGGCCAGACGCATCAGGAACGCATCGACCCAACCGCCCCGGTACCCTGCAATCAGGCCAAGCGTGATGCCCAGGATCGCCTGCACCACAACAGCGCCGATGCCGATGATCAGCGAAATGCCGGTGCCATACATGATTGTCGACAGAATGCCGCGCCCCTGTTCGTCGGTCCCTAGCAGGAACCGGTCATCCCCGCCGGGCTGCCAGGAGGGGGGCATTTCGCTGTCCATGATGTCGATCTGCATCAGATCATAGGGGTTCTGCGGTGCCAGAAGCGGTGCAAAGAGCGCCATCAGCACCAACAGTAGGAAAATAATGCCCGAGATCAGAGCGACCGGGTCGGAAAGGAACCGCCGTAGCAGCGAACGCCAGGTGATCATGATTTGGCCCCCGGCAGTTTTACCATCGGGTTGATCAGCGTGTAGATGAAGTCAACCATCGTGTTGACGACCACAAAGATCAGGCCAACCATGATGATATAGGCAATGATCAAAGGCGTATCGACGCGGTTGATGGCATCAAGGAACATGAAGCCCATGCCGGGCCACTGGAACACGGTTTCGGTCAGGATCGTATAGGCGATCAGCGTCCCGATCATCAGACCGCCAACCGTGACAACCGGCAGCAGGGTGTTGCGAAAGGCATGAACATAGCGGACCCGCGAGGTGGACAATCCCTTGGCCCGCGCAAAGCGAACATAATCGGTGCCCATGGTTTCCATCATCTCGGCCCGGATCAGACGGATAAACAGTGGCAGCATGATCGAGCTGAGCGCGACAGAGGGCAACACCAGCCGCGACCAGCCATCGGCAGTCAGCAGGCCGGTTTCCCAGCCCCATGGCAAAGTGACCGTTTCACCGCGGCCCGAAGACGGAAACACGCCCAGTTCAACGGCAAATATCCACTGCAGAAAGATTGCGGTCAGAAATACCGGGATGGAAATTCCGACAATGGATCCGGTCATGATAAGGCGTGCAAACCACGAGGTTCGGTGGATCGCGCAATAGATGCCAGCCGGGATCGACACCGCCAGAAAGATAAAGGTTGCGCCCAGCACCAGCTCGAACGTCGCGGGAAACTTGTCCAGAATGACATCAACGGCAGGGCGTTTGAACGTGTAGGAGGTTCCAAGGTCCCCCTTGATCGCCTTGCCCAGAAAGCGGCTGTACTGAACCAGGAACGAGTCGTTCAGACCCATTTCCTCGCGCAGGGCCTGCCGTTCCTCTTCCGAGACCGACTGGCCGACCAGTTCACGCAAAGGATCGCCCAGATTGTCCTGAATGGAGAATCCGATCAGCGAGATGACGAACATCACGATCACGGCCTGTATGCCGCGACGAATAAGGAAAGCTAAAATATGCACAGGTTTTGCGGGCTTTTCGCTGGCAGAACCGCGCCGGGTTGGTCCCGGCGCGGTTCAACATTGCTGTTGGTTACTCGGTGATGACCAGGTCGCCCAGATAGGGGAAGTTCATCACGTTCAGAACCGGCTCGATCTCGACGCCTTTGCGTGCCGCCCAGGCAAGGTCCTGCCAGTGGAACGGAATGAAAGCTGCGTCGTCATGCAGGATCTTTTCGATCTCCTGCAGCATCTCAGCGCGCTTGGCATCGTCGGTTTCAACCAGTGACGCGGTGGTCAGCTCGTCTACCTTGGCGTTGGAGTAGTTGCCCGAGTTGTACTGACCGCGACCGGTATCGGCATTCGGGGTCATTGCCAGGAACTCGTAGAAGTTGGCGCTGTCCTCGGTATCCGCATGCCAGCCGATCATCATGATGTCGGCGGCCCGCTCGTCAAATTTCGGCCAGTACTGTGCCTTTGGCATGGTGGTCAGGTCGATGGTGATCCCGATCTTTGCCAGCATCGCAGCAGAGGCTTCGCAGATTTTGAAGTCGTTCACGTAACGGTTGTTGGGGCACATCATTGTTGCCTCAAACCCGTTTTCGTAACCGGCTTCTTTCATCAGTTCCTGCGCTTTGGCCAGATCGAAGCGCGGCTTCAGCGCGTCGTTGTAGCCCAGATACCCCTTAGGCGACATCTGTGCAGCTGCGGTGCCAAAGCCCTTCATGATCTTGGCAACGATGCCTTCGTTGTTGATGGCATAAGCCATTGCCAGACGAACCTTGGGATTGGCCAGCGCTTCGTTGCGCTGCTGGTTCAGCTGCAGGGTGATGATGCGTGTGCCAGACATGGTGATCAGGTTCACGTTCTCATCAGACTCGATCCGCTCCAGATCGGTCGGCGGTACCGGCGCGATAAAGTCGACATCACCCGACAGAAGGGCGGCAACACGGGTCGGTGCCTCTTTGATCGGGGTCAGGATTGCGGTCTGGACATTGCCTTTGCTGTCGGTATCCCAGTAGTTGGGGTTCCGTTCGAACACGACTTTGACGCCCTGTTCCCGCTCGGCCACGGTGAAAGGACCAGTTCCCGAAACATTGGTGCTGGCAAAGCTGTCGCCATGCTTCACAACCTCTGCACCGCCCTCTTCGTAGAACTTCTTGTCCATCGGGAAGACATAGGTTGCCGTGTGCAGAACCAGCGGGCTGGGGCCATCGGTTTTAACTTCGATGGTCGTATCGTCGATGGCTGTGACGGATGTCCAGGCAGTAAACAGACCCTTGAAGTCGGGGGATGTCTTCATACGTTCAATGGTCCAGACAACATCCTCGGCGGTCATGTCGTTGCCAGAATGGAACTTGACGCCCGGGCGCAGTTTGAAACGCATGGTGGTGTCGTCCACCCGCTCCCAGCTTTCGGCCAGACGTGCGTCAAAGCCCAGTTCGCTGTTCCAGCGTACCAGCGGGTCAAAGATCATGTGGCTGAGCTGCAGCGTGCCGCCGGACAGCTGCTCATGCGGGTCAAGCGAGACCGGATCAGCGTCGTAGGCGAATTTCAGGGTCTGCGCCGGGGCCAGACCTGTTGCACCCAGCACAAGGGCTGTGGCTGCAACAAAGTTGCGGAATGCGTTCATTGGTAACTCCCTGTTTATGGGCTGACCGAGTCTTCTGCCCGATCAGCCCTCTCATGGGCGCACGTTATTCCCCGATATGGGCGCGGTGTAAAGAGTTAGGCCTGAAACACGCAGGACGCGAGGTGCGTGTTTTTTGACAGCAGCAAGCAAGCTGTTTGTTTCAGAGAGAAAAAGACCAACAGCCTTGCAGTTTAGTCTTTTGCAAAAAGCCTGCGCTCCACCTGACAGAGCGCCTCTGCCGGGCCTTGATCGCGGATCAGGATGGTTTCCGTCGTCTCCAGCCCCCAGTCTTCCATCCACAGGCCCGGCATGAAGTGAAACGTCATGCCCGGCTGCAATATCGTCTGGTCGCTGGGGCGCAGGCTGACCGTGTGCTCGCCCCAGTCAGGCGGATAGGACAGACCAACGGCATAGCCGCAGCGATTTGGGCGGTCGATCCCGACTTTCAGCAACTCGGCATCAAGCGCGCGGGCAATATCGCAGGCCCGGTTGCCGGCACGTGCTGCCTCGATCCCGGCGTTCACCCCTTCGGTCAGCGCTTGAGCCGCGTCGCGCATGAACCCGGGCGGCTTGCCGAAAAAGATCGTCCGGCACAGCGGTGCATGATACCGCCGATAACAACCGGATTGTTCGATGAACATCGCTTCCCCGGCTTTCAGGGTTTCGCCGTTCCACGTCAGATGCGGCGCTGATGCATCAACACCTGAGGGCAACAGCGGCACAATAGCGGGATAATCGCCCCATATGTCCGCCTCTCCCTGCACCGCGGTCTTGAGCAGTTCCCCGACAAGGTCATGTTTGCGCATTCCCGGTTCTGCCAGCTCCACTGCGCGTTCAATCACAAGTTCGGAAATGCGGGCGGCGCGGCGCATAAACGCCAATTCAGCATCGGATTTGATCAGCCGTTGCCAGTTAACCAGTGAGGTGGCGTCAAGAAACTCTGCCTTGGGCACGGCCTCGGTTAGCGCCTGATAAGCACGGGCGGTGAAATAATAGGTCTCCATCTCTATGCCGATACGCTGCCCGCCGAGGTCCTGCAGATGCGCGGCCAGATCCTGCATGGGATGGCAGTCCTGCGCCTGCACATAGCGGTCCGGATAGGATCGTATGCCATCCTCCTGCATCCAGACGGTGCGCCGCGCCCCGTTCGCATCCATCAACCGTCCCCACCAGATCGGGTCCCGATCCAGCGGCAGGATGACACCCTGGTGCACATAGAAGGACCATCCATCATAGCCGGTCAGCCAGTGCATGTTCGACGGGTTGGTGACAAACAGAAGGTCAATTCCGGCTTTGCTCATCGCATCGCGGGTCAGGGCGATGCGGCGGTCATACTCGGGCTGGTCAAAGGCAAGGGTTGGCGCGGGCATGGATCCTCCGCTTGCAGGTGGGCTGGCCTATTTCGCATGCTGATCCGTTGGTCTGTCAATCGAAACCTGCCCGCGACGCCTGCACCTAACCGCGGCTGGAGAACGGATCAGGCGGGGTATTCAGGCGCATATGGCGCATGAAGACACGTGCGGCACGGGGAACGGGGCGGTTGGCGGCGGTGACGAAATGGCTTTCGTAGTGGATGGGCGAGGCGAAGGGGATGAACACCAGATCATCTGCGCGATACTGGTACAGCGGGAACGGGTTGATCACCGTGACGCCCAACCCCTCGCGCACCAGATCAGCAGCGGCAAAGCTGGTCGAAACCTCTGCCATTCTTTGCGGAACGGCACCGGCCTGATGCAGCAGCCGATCCAGTTGGCCGCGCCTTGCGTGCCGTTGAGACAGGGCTATGAACCGCTGGTCATGCAGATCCTCGGGCCGGATCACATCGCGCTCCGCCAGAATGTGATTCCTTAGCATGACACAGACAGCTTGCGACCGGCGATACGGCAGCAGTTTGATGCCTGCGCGGTTCTGCTCGACCCCGGAAATACCCAGATCAAAGCTTTCTTCTAGGATGCTGCGCACAACATCATCCGACGTATTCACCTCAAAACTCACATAGACATTCGGATTGATGGTCAGAAAGCTGTTGATCAGGCTGATCAAGAACCGGTGGGAGTAGGTCGGCGGTGCGATTAGTCGCAAGGTTTCTTGCACCGGCTCTGTTGGCCCGTCGATCCGGTCAAGCGCCTCGAACAGCGGATCAAGACGGCGGTTCAGGCGCACGGCCTCTTCCGTTGGGCGCAAACGACCGGCCTCACGCTCAAACAGTGGGGTGCCAAAGCGGTTTTCCAGATTGGCGAGCGAGCGGCTGACGGCGGATTGCGACAGACCCAGCCTCTCGGCTGCTGCCGTTGTGGTGCCCGCCTGCATGATCGCCCTGAGGGCGTGGTATTCGGGCAGGGAATGCCAGGTCCCGGGTTTGCGCATGGTCGGATATTCCACTGTGACTAATACTATGATTTTTACTCATAATCTTTTCGCTAAACAATACCCATGGCTTCTGGAAGGATGCCACGGGGTCGTCGTAAAGACGCTGAGGGGGAAGTTCTGCAACACGCGCCACTAATCTTTGATGGGCACAATGATGTGCTGTGCCAACTGTTTTTCGATGGCGGACTGACCCAGGTGGACAGCTTTATCAATGGGCGCGATGGGTCCGTTGATGTGCCCAAGGCGATATCAGGTGGTTTTGCCGGTGGTTTCTTTGCGGTGTTCATACCCTCGCCGATAGATTTGGAGCAAAAGCGCCGTGAACTGAGCAAAGCTGAGTATTGCCTGCCCTTGCCAGAGGCTGTGGATTGGGAAGACGCGATTCAGCCCGCAATGGTGCAGGTGGCGATTCTGCTGGAACTGGATCGGCGCGGCGCACTGCGCCTCTGTCGCAATACGGCTGATATCCGCGCTGCGATGGCCGAGGGCAAGATGGCCGCTATCTTGCATCTGGAAGGGGCGGAGGCGATCGACCCGGATTTGCATATGCTGTCCGTGCTGCACAGTGCCGGGTTGCGATCCGTTGGCCCGGTCTGGAGCCGCCCGACCGCGTTTGGCTATGGCGTGCCGCTTAGCTTTCCGGCCAGCCCCGATATCGGCCAGGGCCTGACCGATCACGGCATAAGGCTGGTCAAGCGCTGCAATGAATTGCGTGTCCTGATCGACCTGTCGCATCTGAACGAGGCTGGGTTCTGGGATGTCGCCCGTCATTCCGACGCGCCTTTGGTCGCCACACATTCCAACGCTCATGCCATCGCGCCCCATGCCCGCAACCTGACCGATGATCAGATGAAGGCGATTGCCGAAAGCGATGGTCTGGCCGGGCTGAACTTCGGCGTCGCCTTTCTGCGCGATGACGGTCAGCTGAACACCGACACACCGATTTCCCAATTGCTGCGGCATCTGGACTATATGATTGACCGGCTGGGCGAGGACCGGGTTGCGCTGGGCTCGGATTTTGACGGTGCGCTTATGCCGGAAACCCTAAGAACGGTTGCAGAGCTACCAAAACTGAAACAAGCTATGACAGAGCACGGATATAATGACACACTTATCGAAAAGCTGTGCCACAAGAACTGGCTACGCGTGCTGGACAAGACCTGGGGGTCATTATCCGGCGCGACGGGGTAGAGCATCTATGACAACAAGGGAGAACAACACATGAATGCTATCAACCGACTACTGAGCGGCGCAGCCCTCAGCCTGGCGGTGGCGCTGTCCTCTGCGCCCGCCAGTTTTGCAGAGACACCGGCGAATATGCTGGTGATGGCCATGCGGATCGACGACATCACCACAGCCGATCCAGCGCAGAGCTTTGAGTTTACCGGGATGGAAATGACCCGGAACATCTATAACAAGCTGGTCACCTATGATCCGATGGATCTGGACGCAGGCTATCAGCCTGATCTGGCCGAAAGCTGGGAAGTCAGCGAAGACGGCAAGACCATCACTTTCACCATGCGCGAAGGTGTTAAATTCCATTCTGGCAACCCGGTGACAGCGGATGACGCAGCTTATTCGCTGCGCCGCGTGATCAAGCTGAACAAGACACCGGCTTTCATCCTGACGCAGTTCGGCTTCACGCCCGAGAATGTTGATGAGATGATCCGCGTCGAAGACGGCAAGCTGAAGATCACCACAGATCAGAAATATGCGACCTCGTTCGTGTTGAACTGCCTGACCGCGGGCATTGGTGCCATCGTTGACATGAAAACCGTCGAGGAGAACGCGGTTGATGGCGACATGGGCAATACCTGGCTGGCGACCAATTCCGCCGGCTCGGGCCCTTACAAGCTGGTATCCTGGAAGCCGAATGAAAGTGTGACGCTGCAGTCCAATCCGGACTACTACGGTGGCGCTCCTGCGATGGAGCGTGTGATTACACGCCACGTGCAGGAATCCGCATCGCAGCGCCTGCTGCTGGAAAAAGGCGATATTGACGTCGCCCGCAACCTGAACCCCGAAGATGCGGCGGCTGTCGACGCCAGCGATGAGCTACGCCTGCATGCAGAGCTTAGCGGCCAGTTGATGTACTTCTCGCTAAGCCAGAAGCATCCGCAGCTGTCGAACCCCAAGGTGGTTCAGGCCATCAAGTATCTGATCGACTATGAAGGGATGCAGGACAGCTTCCTCAAAGGGGATTGGGCGGTTCACCAGAACTTCCTGCCCGCAACCTATATGGGTTCTGTTGATGAAAACCCATTCACCTACAATGTCGAGAAAGCCAAAGAACTGCTGGAAGGCGTTGAGCCGTTCGAGATTGAGGTCGGTGTTCGCGAAGCACAGGAGCGGCTTGAGATCGCCCAGTCGCTGAAGAACACGCTGGCTGAGGCGGGGATCACTATGAATATCACCGTCGGAACTGCCAAGCAGATCCTGACACGGTATCGTGCGCGCGATCTGGATGCCTATCTTGGTGCCTGGGGTCCGGACTATCCTGACCCGCAGACCAATGCCGGCACCTTTGCCTGGAACCCGGACAACTCGGACGAAGCCAAAGCCACCGGTATTCTGGCTTGGCGGAATTCCTGGAACCCGGGCGATCTGACTGCGATGACCGAAGCGGCCAAGATCGAACCTGACACGGCAACGCGTGCGCAAATGTATCGTGACATTCAGGCCAAGTTCCGTGAGACGTCACCGTTTGCGGTTATGTTCCAGCGGACCGAGCGTTCTGGTGTGGCCGGGAATGTGAATGACTGGAACATCGGTGGTGCTGTGACCGAAGCGGCATACTGGGTTGTCACCAAATAATGGCAGTCAGTGACACAAGTAAGGGGCGCGGTTTCGCGCCCCTTTTGAGATGGATCCGACCGATCGTCGCAACCATCCTGTCGATCCTTGTGACGATTTTGGGCCTTTTGTTCATCACCTTCATGATTGGACGGGTGATGCCCATCGATCCGGTCATCGCGGTTGTCGGAGAACGCGCCTCGGACGAGCTTTACGAAGCGATCTACCGACAGATGGGTTTGGACAAGCCACTGCTTGTGCAGTTCTTTTATTATATTTCAGATGTGGCGCGGCTGGATTTTGGCATCTCTTATATGAATGCCCGCCCGGTCATCGAAGATATCAAACGGGTCTTTCCCGCAACGCTGGAGCTGGCAACGCTGGGTGTGTTTATCGGCGTCCTGCTGGGCGTGCCGCTGGGCGTGATGGCAGCCGTCAAGCGTGGCTCCTGGATTGACCAGATTGCCCGCGTGGTCGCACTTGTGGGCTATTCCATGCCAATCTTCTGGCTGGGGATGCTGGGTTTATTGGTGCTTTATGGCATGCTGGATTGGGTCGGTGGGCCCGGGCGGCTGGATATCTTCTACGAGGATATCGTGCCAACACGTACTGGCATGATCCTGGTCGACAGCTTGCTGGACGGCAATATGACGGTGTTTCGTAACGCCTTCTCTCATATCGTGCTGCCTGCGACGCTGCTGGGCTACTACTCGTTGGCCTATATCAGCCGCATGACCCGCAGCTTCATGCTGGAACAGCTGAGCTCTGAATACGTGACAACGGCCCGGGTGAAGGGCATGTCTGAGCGCAAAGTGATCTGGGGCCATGCTTTCAAGAACATCCGCGTCCAGCTGATCACGGTAATCGCACTAAGCTATGCTAACCTTCTGGAAGGTTCGGTTCTGACCGAGATCATCTTCTCCTGGCCGGGAATAGGCAGCTATATCACGACTGCCCTGACAAGCGCTGATATGAATGCCGTTCTGGGTGGGACGGTGGTTGTCGGGACGACCTTTATCCTGATCAACGTGCTGTCTGATCTGCTTTACAAAGTATTTGATCCGAGGGCGAAATGAGCCAGATATCCGCCCCCCAAAATAGCTGGCGCAACTGGCTACTGACCGACGCGCCGACCTCGCGCGGACATGCCCGGATGGCAAGTTTTTACAAGGGATGGCTGTCGCTTCGGTCGAATACGATGGCCATGGTGGGATTTGGTATCCTGCTGATGCTTGTCGCTATCGCCGCGTTTGCCCCGTTTCTTGCACCACATGATCCCTTCACGCAAAATCTAGCTAACCGTCTGCAGCCATTGGGCGTGGAAGATCATCTTCTGGGTACGGATAGCCTTGGCCGGGATATCCTGTCGCGGCTGATATATGGCTCGCGTATCACGCTTTATATCGTAGCACTTGTGGCCATCATCGCACCACTGGCAGGGCTGCTGGTCGGTACGGTCTCGGGCTATATCGGCGGATGGGTTGATACCATCCTAATGCGGATCACGGATATCTTTCTGGCCTTTCCACGCCTGGTTCTGGCGCTGGCCTTTGTGGCCGCTCTTGGTGCAGGGATCGAAAATGCTGTTCTGGCGATCTCGCTGACCGCCTGGCCGCCATATGCAAGGATTGCCCGGGCAGAAACACTGACCATTCGGTCCTCGGACTTTATCAGTGCTATACGTCTTCAAGGTGCCGGACCAATGAGGATCATCACACGCCATATCTGGCCATTATGCACATCCTCGCTGATCGTCAGGATCACGCTGGACATGGCGGGAATTATTCTTGCTGCGGCAGGCCTTGGATTCCTGGGCCTTGGCGCAAAACCCCCTAGCCCGGAATGGGGCGCGATGATCGCCGAAGGTCGGAAGTTCATGCTGGATCACTGGTGGGTCGCCGCAGCGCCCGGCCTTGCGATCTTTACCGTGTCGCTGGCGTTTAATCTGCTGGGTGATGGTTTGCGCGATGTTCTGGACCCTAAGGAGGGTGGCCAGTGATGGGTGATGGATATTTGGAGAACAATGAAGGCAGTGTCCTGCTGGATGTCTCCAACCTTTGGGTGCGGTTTCCGACCCGGCAGGGGGTTTTTGATGCCGTGCGCGGTGTGTCCTTTTCGCTGGGACGCGAGAGGCTTGGGATTGTCGGGGAAAGTGGCTCTGGCAAGTCTATGACGGGGCGCGCGATCCTGCGACTGATCCGCAAGCCGGGGATGGTCGAGGCGGATCACATTACGTTGGAAGGTCAGAACCTGCTGGATCTGAGCGAAGTGCAGATGCGCAAGGTCCGTGGCGAGCGGATTTCGATGGTCATGCAGGACCCGAAATTCTCGCTCAACCCGGTGATGACGGTCGGCCGCCAGATCATGGAGGCCTATCTTTTGCACGCAAAGGCCAGCCGGGCTGAGGCGCGGGCCAAGACGATCGAGATGCTGCAGGCCGTTTCGATTGAGGATCCCGAGCGAGTCATGCGGGCCTATCCGCATGAAGTGTCGGGTGGCATGGGGCAGCGGATCATGATCGCCATGATGCTAATCCCGAACCCACAGATTTTGATTGCCGATGAGCCGACCTCTGCCCTTGATGTTTCGGTGCAGCGGCAGGTGCTGGACATCATGGACGGGCTGGTGAAACAGCGCGGCATGGGTCTGATTTTCATTAGTCATGACCTTAATCTGGTGTCTGAGTTCTGTGACCGGGTGCTGATCATGTATGCGGGACGCATCGTTGAGGTTTGCGATGCCGACAAGCTGCATGAGGCGCAGCACCCTTATACGCAAGGTTTGCTGAATTCGTTACCGCGTTTGGATCAACCGCACCGTCACCTGGAAGTGCTGAACCGCGATCCTGCCTGGGCGGAGGCACCAAGCGTGGGCCCGGGACAATGAGTGCTTTGGAAATTGATGGTCTGAATGTCTGGTTTGGGCAAGGGGCTGACCGGGTTGATGCCGTCAGGGCCGCATCCTTTGCCGTAGCGCAAGGGGAAAGCTTTGGCCTTGTGGGGGAAAGCGGGTCAGGCAAATCGACCATCCTGCGGGCGATCACCGGGTTGGCATCGACCTGGTCAGGCCGTATCGAGATTGCCGGGTCAGAGTTGTCACCCGGAAAGGCGCGCGACCGGACCTTTTATAAGTCCGTTCAGATGGTGTTTCAGGATCCCTATGCCTCGCTTCATCCGCGGCATACAGTGGATCAGGTTCTCAGTGAGACCGTGGCTCTGCATGGCATGAAAGACATCGATAAGCGCGTGGTAAAGCTGCTGGATGATGTCGGACTTGGGTCCCGTTTTCGTTTTCGATATCCGCATCAACTGTCTGGAGGGCAGCGCCAGCGTATTGCCATCGCCCGCGCACTGGCTGGTGAGCCGGATCTACTGTTGCTGGATGAGCCGACCTCTGCATTGGATGTCAGCGTACAGGCAGAAATCCTAAACCTGCTGACCGATTTGCGCGAGGAACGGAAGTTGACATATCTGATGGTCTCTCATGACTTGCCGGTGATTGGCCATATGTGTGACCGGCTGGCGGTGATGAAATCGGGTGAGATTGTCGAAGTGATGTTGGTCGATGCGCTGCGTCAGCAAAAAGCGGATCATCCCTATAGCCAGTCACTCTTGGCTGCGTCAGTTGCACACTGATTGGCCCTTCCGCAGTGATATCACCGCTATGACAGGGTCATGAGGTTGAAAGCCAATGTATTTGAGGTCAGTTTCGGAAACTTTGAAAGTTTCCGTACCGATTTCCTTGAAGGAAATCGGAGGGCCTTGCAGGCTGTCGTCGGCAATCGTTGCTGTGGAGTGAACGGCGCACGAACGTACCCATGCGCCAAAAGGATTAGCGGTCGAAGGCCAACGTAAAGGTAACCGGCACAGTCAGCTGGATCGAGTCTAAGCCGGCAAGTTCTTGCAGTTTGGCAATGCCTTCGCCATACCCCAGGTCGTCGGGGTAAATAATAACGGGCTGACGGGCCGAGACAACAACGCGATCGGCACCTACGCGGGTCGCGGCAGCAATGACGTCGTAGCTCGAAGAGTTGCCGTTGGCCTCGATATTGACTTCGAACTCAATATCCTGCGTGGCCCCCTCCGCCATCGCCGAAAGACCGGCCATATCCAGGTCTGCCGTCAGCACTGCAAGTGGTTCACTAAACACATGTTCGCGCATCCGCTCATTGCGGATGTCAACATAGGTTTCAACACTAGGGCCTGTTAACACTTAATCATCTCCACGATGAGGGCGACGTTCAGAAAGGCGCGGTACATGACGTCCAGCTTTTCGAATCTTGAGAAGATACGTCGGAAGCCTTTCAGCCTTCGGAACAGGCGTTCGACTTCGTTGCGCCTCTTGTAGAGGGTGCGGT
>NZ_JBTLNE010000054.1:0-25591 GCF_054457435.1 Halovulum sp. GXIMD14793
CTTTGATCATCCCAATGATTTGGACTTCCGTGAAACGGCTCTTTCGCATTCGTTTGCTCCTTCAAAAGGTTGAGCAAACTCTACATCAGAACGAGGGAAGTTTCGGGGGGCAGGTCAGGAGTTAGGGGTGATGCGGTTCGTATATGGAATTGCGGTGCAGGACCGAAGCCAAAAAAAGTAGCTCAGAAAGTAATAGACTTACTATTTTCGTTTGAAATAGAAGGGAATTTCATTCCTGTCAGTTTTTGAAACCCATAGGGCCGTTTACAGAATGCAAAATTTGGATCGTCCGCTCAGATCGCAAAGCGGATTGTTTGTCGACGGCTTTGCCATCATCGCATTTTTCATTTGCGGGGTCGTCCTATCGGGTCTTGGTGCATACTATATCGACGACACATTGATAACTTTCACCTATGCTAGGAACCTCTCTGAATATGGCGACCTAAACTGGTGGCCCGGGCTTGAACCTGCTGTTGATGGGTTCACATCCCTTCTGCATGTAGTATTGCTCGCTGCAGGTATGTCTTTGGGTCTGGATATCGCCCTAGCCAACTCAGTTATTTGTTTTGGCAGCTACATCCTGCTGATGCTGATGTTCCTGAAGTTCACCAAGGGTTTGCGCTTTTCGGCTCAAATGGTCGGTCTTGCAGCCATAGCATTCAACGCTTCTTATTTATTTTGGCTGGGAGGGGGCCTGGACGGCATGCTTTTCTCCATGCTTTTCCTAGCGACCTACACAACCATGGAAAAAGCCTGCAGCAAGGAAAGCAGCGGTTTTGGATTTTCGGCGTCAGTCGCAATCACACTTCTGACTTTAGCGCGGCCGGAGGGCATACTCATCGCAACCTCCTTGGTCATTTTTTATTGGCTACGCAGCGCAATTGGCGCTTGCCAACCAAGGATATTCTGGCCGACCGTAGTTTTGCTTACGATCGCCGGACAGATGATCTGGCGCTTCTATGAATACGGCGCGGTGGTACCAAACACCTATTTTGCAAAGCGCTCGGACTCGCTTACTGCTGAGTTATCGGATGGCTTGGTCTATTTTGGTGATTGGGTATGGTTTAACGGTGGGTTTGTCATTCTTTTGACCCTACTTGCCTTCCAGCAAAAGACTACAACGCTTCTGCGCGGACTTATGGTTGTCGGTTTGGTTGCTCTTGTCATTGTCGAGGGCGGCGACCCACATCCGATGTCCCGCTTCCTGATGCCGGTTATAGCCTTGATTGCAATCGACATGGCAAGGTTGCTTGATCTTGGAAGCTACGCGTCGCGAATTGTGACCATTGGCATTTTTTCAGTCTATCTCGGAATACAGCTTGCTTCTGCGCTAACGGTAGAAAGCGGTCGAACTAACCCATCAGATTTTGGATCGGTCTTCAGCCGCATCGCCGATGGCAAATGGCCCTACCAAGAGGTGCGCGATGATCTCCATAGCGAATATCGCGCTCGTTCCATTGCAGAAATGGATCGAATTGCCCCCGCCAACATCCCCATTGTTGCAACAGATGTCGGGGCGATGGCTTACTTTTCGCAGCATCGCATTATCGACGCCTTGGGCCTCAATGATCGAACAATTGCCCATTTGCCCAAACCGCCGGGCGAGCAAAACCAATGGGGTACGCTCAGGTTGGACTATCTCGTTGAGCAGAAAGTCCCAATAATGCTGCTTACGTTTCCAACTCTGACCCAGCAACCATTGGGTGAGGGCTTGGGTCAACGCATTTGCACATACTCAGAGTGGCTGGCAGTGACCCGTATCACAGTAAATGCTGATATCGTTATCTCTAACTATAGATGTGCTTCGCGCCAGACCGAAAGCAAAACTTGGGCTAATTTGCTTGTGTATAAAGACGCGAGTTCGAAACTCAGCGCGGACACAATTGTGAGAAACTGCATCCCTGATTTAGTGCAATTTTGCGCTTCAGATTGAGATTGTTGTTTTCAAGGAAGCGACAGACAGAGGCGCAACAATCTGAGCTCCGCAAAGTTGTCATACATGCCGTGCTGAGCACCGATTGAAGCAAGGTAGGCGAACACCCGCGACAAAATGATCGTCTCTCCTGCACGCAATTCGGTTGAGCAGACGCTTCGCGCGCAGTATTGTGACGCAGAATCCGGCCGTCAAAGCGGCGCGGCAGTACCAATGATTTTCGGGAGGCTGACGAATGGCCGAGGCAACGGCGCATGCCGAGCATCACGACGACCGGGGCTTTTTTACCCGGTGGTTTATGTCCACCAATCACAAGGATATTGGTATCCTTTACCTGATTGTGTCGGCCCTCGTCGGGTTGGTCTCAGTCGGCTTCACAATGTATATGCGCCTGGAACTTATGGAACCCGGCGTTCAGTACATGCTGATCGACGGCGTGCCAAACGGGCATCTTTGGAACGTGCTGATTACAGCCCACGGCATCCTGATGATGTTCTTCGTGGTCATTCCGGCGTTGTTTGGTGGTTTCGGAAACTATTTCATGCCGCTGATGATCGGCGCGCCGGATATGGCCTTCCCGCGCATGAACAACCTGTCTTTCTGGCTGTATGTCGCCGGGTCGTCGCTGGCTATCCTCTCGGTCTTTGTGCCCGGTGGGGACGGCCAGTTGGGATCAGGTATAGGATGGGTCCTCTATGCTCCCCTGTCCACGACTGAAGCCGGGATATCAACCGATATCGCTATTTTTGCCGTGCACCTTTCCGGTGCGTCTTCGATCCTTGGTGCAATCAACATGATCACGACCTTCCTGAACATGCGTGCACCGGGCATGACACTGTTTAAGGTGCCGCTTTTTGTGTGGTCAATCATCGTCACAGCCTTCCTGATCCTGCTGGCTCTTCCGGTTCTGGCTGGCGCCATCACCATGCTGCTGATGGACCGCAACTTTGACACCTGCTTCTTTGGTGGCGATTGCGGCGGGGACCCGGTGCTGTATCAGCACATCCTTTGGTTCTTTGGTCACCCTGAAGTTTACATCGTGATCGTGCCAGCCTTTGGCATCGTCAGCCATGTCGTTTCGGCTTTCTCGAGAAAACCGATCTTCGGTTATCTGCCGATGGTTTGGGCAATGATTGCCATTGGTGCGCTGGGCTTCGTCGTTTGGGCACACCACATGTATACCGTCGGTATGTCCACCACCCAGCAAGCGTACTTCATGATGGCCACGATGGTTATCGCGGTGCCTACCGGTGTAAAGATCTTCAGCTGGATCGCAACGATGTGGGGCGGCTCAATCGAGTTTAAGACACCGATGCTGTTTGCCATCGGCTTCATCTTTCTGTTCACCGTGGGCGGTGTAACAGGTGTTGTTCTGAGCCAGGCGGCCGTCGACCGGCTTTATCATGACACCTACTATGTCGTAGCCCACTTCCACTATGTGATGTCGATCGGTGCCGTCTTTGGTATCTTCTGCGGCGTCTATTACTGGATCGGCAAGATGACCGGTCGCCAGTATCCTGAACTGTGGGGCAAGATCCATTTCTGGATGTTCTTCATCGGTGCCAACATCACCTTCTTCCCGCAGCACTTCCTTGGACGGCAGGGCATGCCACGCCGCTACATCGACTACCCTGAGCAGTTCGCCACCTTTAACTACATCTCGTCGATTGGGGCATTTATCTCAGGTCTGAGCTTCCTGCTGTTTTTCGGAATTGTTATCTATACAATTCGTGCTGGTCAGCGGGTAACCAACCCCAATTACTGGGAAGGCGCCTATACCGACACGCTGGAATGGACCCTGCCCAATCCACCGCCGGAGCACACATTCGAGATCCTGCCAACGCAGGATATGTGGGACAAGCCCGCGCATCACTGATGCCCTGGCAATCTGAAATACCAAGAAAGGCCGGGGCATCGACCCCGGCCTTTTCTTGTCAGGATCACGATCTTGGCCCGCCGGATTACACCCTGCGCATCTGGCCACATCAGTCCGGGCAACTGTCCGATTTGCGCACTGCGCTTGCAGTGGTCGCCATCGGCCTGTTCCTTCCCCTGCTCGCATTGGCAGGTAGCAAGGTCGGCTGGACACTCCTGCCGTTCATGATTGCAGCACTAGCTGCGCTCTATTTTGCTTTCAGGGCGAATATTCACCGAGCGCAGACCCTGTCGGATATGCTGTGCTTATGGCACGACACGCTAAGGGTCAGCCACACCAGCCCCCAAGGCAAGGTTGCGACGTGGGAGGCTAACCCCTATTGGGTCAGCGTAACACTGCATAAAAACGCCCGGCTAGAGCATTACCTGACCCTGAGCGGCGAAGGGCGCGAGATTGAACTTGGTGCCTTTCTCAGCCCCGAGGAGCGTTTGTCACTGTATAATGAGGTCTGCGATGCACTCACCGCATGCAAGGCCAGACGTCTATAAAGACGACCAGCCCTGCCCTGTTATCTATGGCATCTCGCGAATACCTGAGACATCACGCATCATCGAACGCGTTGAAATCTCTGATTTCAGGCAGCGTTGGATGATTCAGATTTTTCGCAGGATGCTGTAGGTTTAATCTTAGCCCAGCAGGGCCTTAACCTCGGCACCGACCTTGCCGAAATCCATCCGGCCTGCGTATTTCTCTTTCAAGACGCCCATGATGCGGCCCATATCGCGGATGGAATTAGCCCCGGTCTCTGCGATGATTGATTTGATCGCGTCAGAAACCTCTTCGGCGCTCAGTTGCTTGGGCATGAATTCCCGGATCACCGTGACCTCGGCACGCTCTCGCTCGGCCAGTTCAATACGGCCCGCCTCATCATAGGTCGCGGCGCTTTCCTCGCGCTGCTTGATCATCTTGGCCAGGATCGCGAGGATTTCATCCTCGCCAACCGTTTCATCGCCATCGCCGCGCAAAGCGATTTCGCGGTCCTTGATCGCGGCATTGATCAACCGAATGGTTGAAAGCCGATCTTGATCGCGGGCTTTCATCGCTTCTTTCATATTCTCGTTGAGCCGTTTCCGGATCATAAGGGTACCTGTTCGTTACCGCAGGGCGCAGCCTGCACGAGCCGCGCTGTATAGGCAATTCCTTTTCGGGATGCAATCTCAACGCCAAAAAGAAAAGTCATTGATTTTCAAAGACTTTTCAAACCTCAGCCATCTTGACCTTGCCCCGGGCGGACAGTAGTGTCGCGCGACTTTAGCGCCGGGGAGCCGATCATGACCACCGACACCCTTTCCAGCACATCCAATTCCGCCCAAGAAAACCCTTCGCGGCCAACGGCTTGCCTGATGCTCGCCGATGGTCAGGTGTTTATGGGACATGGATTCGGCGCGCCGGGCCGCGCGGTGGCAGAGCTGTGCTTTAACACCGCGATGACCGGCTATCAGGAAATCATGACCGATCCGTCCTATGCCGGACAGGTCGTGACCTTCACATTCCCACATATCGGCAATACCGGCGTGACGCCGGTTGATGACGAAACCGCACAACCCGTCGCGGCCGGTATGGTGGTCAAATGGGATCCGACGGAGCCATCGAACTGGCGGTCGGCGGAAAACCTGACCGACTGGCTGAAACGGACCGGAAGGATCGGCATTGGCGGCGTCGACACCCGTCGTCTGACCCGCGCGATACGGCATCAGGGCGCGCCGCATGTGGCGATGGAATTCAACCCCGATGGCGAGTTTGATCTGGAAAAGCTTCACCGCGCGGCGCTGGATTTCGCCGGGCTGGAAGGAGCCGATCTAGCCAAGGATGTCACCTGCGCCCAATCCTATCGCTGGGACGAGACCCGCTGGGTCTGGCCGGACAGATATCCAAAGCGCGACACACCGGGCTTCAAGGTCATTGCCATCGACTATGGCGCAAAGCGCAACATCCTGCGGTGTCTGGCCTCTGCCGGATGCGATGTCACGGTGATGCCGGCCCAGACCACGGCCGAAGAAATCCTCGCCCATAATCCCGACGGTCTGTTCCTGTCCAATGGTCCCGGTGATCCGGCGGCGACTGGCGAATACGCCGTTCCAATGATCCGGCAGGTTCTTGAGACCTCCGATATCCCGGTTTTCGGCATCTGTCTGGGTCACCAGATGCTGGCGCTGGCGCTGGGGGCGAAAACCCTGAAGATGAGCCATGGCCATCACGGCGCGAACCACCCGGTCAAGGATCACACCACCGGCAAGGTGGAAATCGTGTCGATGAACCACGGCTTTGCGGTAGACAGTCAATCCCTGCCCGACGGGGTTAAGGAAACGCATGTCTCGCTGTTTGATGGCTCAAACTGCGGCATCGCGGTGACGGATCGCCCGGTCTTCTCGGTGCAATACCACCCCGAGGCCAGCCCCGGTCCGATGGATAGCTTTTACCTGTTCGAACGCTTCGTCAACGCCATGCAGGAACGCGCTGACGCTTAAACATTTATTAGGCAGACATCGCCCATGCTGATCCTCTGTAAAGAGGAGCCTTGGTGTGTCGCAAAACATGTCCCCTGCGCATCGCCCTGCCCTGCCGGCCGGGCAGCAGGATCTGGGTGGTCTGACCCGCGACCTGCTGGCACTGTCCAGATCACGCACCAAGCCCATGCCTGCGGGGATCTCCCAATCCCTGCTCGACACCTATATCGACCTTAATCGCTTTCAGCCCAAGGCAGATCTGGCCCGACCGTTTGATCCCCTCTCCTGCCTGCGACTGGCCTATCTCCCCTGGCGGCAGATTGGTGAGACGACCCTTATCGCCGTGGCCGATATCGCCGACCTGCCTGCCATTCAGGCCACCATTCCAAAAGAGATCGGCAAATACACCTTTGTGCAAGCCGACCGAACCACGATCCGCCACTACGTCACACATATCATGCGCGATGGCTTGCGCGACGCCACGCGGGACCGCTGCCCCGCGCATCTGTCCTGCCGGACATGGGCGGGAACGCGGCGCCTGACGCTGCCAATCTTTGGGCTGGCATTGGCTACGGCCATCTGGCTCGCCCCCTACGCAATGCTAACCGCGGCGCTGATCTGGGTGATGCTGGCAAATGTCTCGACCATGATCCTGCGCGGCACCGCCCTGATCGAGAGCTTTCGCCGCCGGCCAGCGCCATCGAATATCGTCCCGCTGCGCAATGATCACGCGCTGCCGAAAATCTCCATCCTCGTGCCGCTGCTGCGCGAGGATGTGGTCGTGCGGCATCTGATCTCGGCCCTGTCCAAAACCACCTATCCCAAACATCTGCTCGACATCAAACTGGTGATCGAGGCAGATGATTTCGCAACCGAGCTGGCATTGACCCAGATCGACCTGCCCGACTGGATCTCTGTCCTTGCCGTGCCCGAGGATGACCTGCGCACCAAACCCCGGGCCATGAACTATGCGCTGGAGTTCTGCGACGGGGACATCATGGGCATCTATGACGCAGAGGATCGCCCCGACCCGGACCAGTTGATGAAGGTGGCGCAAGCATTGCATTTCGGCCCGCCTGATCTGGCCTGTGTGCAGGGCTATCTGGATTTCTACAACAGCCGCCAAAACTGGCTGTCCCGCTGCTTCACCATCGAATATGCCACCTGGTTCCGGGTGCTTTTGCGCGGGGCGCAGCGGCTGGGCGTGCCTTTGCCGCTGGGTGGCACCACGGTGTTCTTTCGCCGCAATCTGCTGGAAAAGGTCGGAGCCTGGGACGCCCATAATGTGACCGAGGATGCCGATCTGGGCATGCGCCTCGCCCGCTTTGGCTATCGGACCGAGATGGTCGCCACCACCACGATGGAAGAGGCCAACTGCCACGCCCGCGCCTGGATCATGCAACGGTCCCGCTGGCTGAAAGGGTACGCGGTGACATGGGCAACGCATATGCGCCGGCCAATGGCGCTTTATCGTGATCTGGGGTTCGCCGGGTTCTGGGGATTTCAGGTGCTGTTTCTGGGGGCGCTGACCGCCTATCTGGCCACACCGGTCTTCTGGCTGTTATGGACCGGCGCGCTTGGCTTCGATCTGCCGATCTGGCAGGCCATCGCCTGGCCGGTCTGGACCGGGTTCTTTGCCAGTATGCTGATCGGTCAACTGATCATGATCAGCGTCGCCCTGCGCGCCGTCTGGGCCCGCCCGCGCCGCCACCTGATCCCCTGGGTCTTCACCCTAGGGCTTTACTGGCCTCTGGGGGCGCTGGCTGCCTATAAGGCGATCTTCGAGGTGTTCTACAAACCCTTCTACTGGCACAAAACCCATCACGGGCTGTAGCCGCGCATCAGATGTCGCAGGTGCTCGGGCTAAACCGCGGCTTGCCCATCAACCAGCCGCTCCCGTACCAACCAATCAAAGATCGCAGTGGCGGACGCCTCGGCTGACAAGTCTGTCGTCTCAAGATCAAGAAGGTGGTCCGCGCCCCGGTCCAGCAATTGCCGATCCGTCGCCCCCTGCCAGAACATCGCCGGATCGCGCGGCTTTCGCTTCGCATCCCGATCCGGCCCGCAAATCCGCCGCGCGTTCTCCTCCCGCGAACATTGCAGCAGCACAACAACATGGCGCCGCCCGGTTCGCCTTGCCAGATCAATTGCCGCATCCCAGCAGGCGTTCCCCCAATCGGAATCCTGCGCATGGGCATTCGTCAGAATGACCGGCACCGAAGCGGGCAGGTCCGCGACCAGCCGATAGGCAATCGACCGCACCTCACTGACCGCGTCAAAATAGGCCTGCGATTTGAACTCGGTCAGGGCCAGCGCGACATTATAGATTGAGTGATTGTCCAGCAGTTTTGCGCCGATCATCTGTGACAGCAAGCGGCCAATGGTCAGCTTTCCGACGCCCGGATAACTGTTGATATGGATCAGAAGCGGGATCATCCACCGACACCTCGGCTCTGCCAACTGCTGCGTCCTACCTTCCCGGATTTCCGCCTTGGGTCAAGCCGCACTGGCGGTCTATCGCCGCCACCCGGCGCAAAACATACAAAAGGGACCTGCACCAGTCACCCCCGGCCAATCTGGCCCGCAGGATCAGCCCCGTTCCGCCCCAAGCCTCAGACGGGTTTCATAAGCGGCAGAAATATGCGCCCGGATCGCGCTATCCGCTGCGGCACCATCCCGATCTGCAATCGCCTGTACGATGCGCCGGTGCTCGTCCAAAGCGGCATCCGACCGGCCTTCCTTGGCAAAGGATGTCGTGGTCAGCAACGCCATGGAGCGATGCACCATCGCCAGTTGCTGGATCAGATAGCGGTTGTGTGAGGCCAGATGCAGTTGCCGGTGAAACCGCTTGTTGGCGCGCGACATCTGCTCGGGGTCAGCTGCGATTGCGGTATCCTCGTCAATCATGTCGAACAGAACATTCACCTCTTCGGGCGCGGCATGTTGCGCGGCCAGACGGACAGCCAGCGCCTCAAGTTCGGTGCGCAGAACGTAAAGCTCTCCCATCTGGTCATGATCCAGACTGGAGACGACAAGCGACCGCCCGTCGCGGGTCAGCACCCCTTGGGTTTCCAGACGCTGAAACGCCTCTCGAATGGGCGTGCGCGACACGCCGAACCGTCCCGCCAGATCAGCCTCGACCAGCCGGTCGCCGGGCCGGTATTCGCCGTTGTCGATGGCCCTTAACACCAGCTCATAGGCATCACGGGTATTCGCGTCGCTGACCATGTCCGATCCTTTCAATCCGGCACGTATCATTTGCCACAAAGCGCAGAAAGGAAAGTCAAACCTTAGATGCAGGGATCAGGCCCGTGCAGAAATAACCCAGGCCTTTGCGCCAACATGAACCGCCCCCGCCTGCAAGCGGTCTTGCATCGCCGGGCGCAAGGCCTCGACCACCTTCGGACGCAGCGCCGGATCCACCCTGCGCAACCGGCGCGCCAGCGGGCCAACAGACAAAAAGAACTCTGCCGTATGGCCGACCGGATCGGGATGCCCTGCCCCGAACACCGCATCGCGCGCGGCCACCTCCTGCCCGATATCTGACCAGCCAGCATCCTTAAGGATCTGGTGAAACACAGCCGGATCAGCCCATGCAAAAGGGCCGGGACCTGCGGCTGGTGGTGTGTCGTCCGCCGGTAACAGATGGCTGGCCTGACGGATCGGCATATAAGCCCACTCATTCTCAGCCGGGAGACACCAGCTGAGCATGACGGCGGGCGCACCGGGATGCAGTTGCTCGCGGATATGGCTCAGCGCCGCAACCGGATCGTCAAAGAACATCACCCCCGAACCTTGAGAATAACGCGTCAAACGGCGGATCGGCGACATAGGCAGCCGCATCCCCCAGAACATAGCTGCCACCCGGATCGCGCGCCTTTGCAACCTTGATCAACGGGGCCGACAAGTCCAACCCAACGGCCCTCGCCCACGCCGCCCCGAGCGCCCGGGTTGAAGCCCCGGCCCCGCAGCCCAGATCCAGCACGCGCCGACCTGCTATGTCACCCAACGCCTCCAGCCCGGCCATCCCCACAGCACCCAGCATGCCATCAAGCACATCGGCCCGCTGCGCCCATTCCTCGCCAACCTTGCCTTGCCAGTCTTCGCCTGTCGTCATATTGCCCTCACCAGATAGATTGAATTGCAACATAGCCTGAGATATCCCAACAACCATGCCACGCGCTCATTTTTCCCACGTGACGACCTGGGTCTTCGACCTCGACAACACGCTCTACCCGCGTGAGGCTGATCTGTTCGCCCAGATCGAGGTGGCGATGATGCGCTATATCGTTGACGCCCTGTCCGTCAGCGAGGCCGAGGCGCACCGCCTGCGCGACCTGTACTGGCGCGATCATGGCACGACACTGGCCGGGCTGATGGCGGAACACGGGCTGGACCCGGATCCGTTTCTTGTTGCCGTGCATGATATCGACCTGTCGGGCCTGACACGCGACACAGAGCTGCGGCAGGCCATTGCCGCACTGCCAGGGCGCAAGATCGTTTATACCAACGGCTCACGCGGACATGCGGACCGGGTGGTCGCGGCGCGCGGGCTGGATGGCTTGTTCGCAGCGCATTACGGGGTAGAGGATGCAGGCTATGCCCCGAAACCCCGGCGCGACGCGTTTGAAAAGGTTTTTGCGATGGCAAAGCTGAACGCCGCGCAGTCAGCGATGTTCGAGGATGACGTCCGCAACCTGGAAGTCCCGCATCAGATGGGCATGCGCACGGTTCTGGTGGGCGGGGCAGATGACGCGCCGCATGTGCATCACCACACGCCAGACCTGACGGCGTTTTTGATGAAGCTGGCCTAAGACAGCGACCGTGGGCCGCGTTGCGGTTTCCCGATCAAGCGCTAGATTGCAGATCATGAACAGGCTGACCACAGATATCCTGATCGCCGGTGGCGGCATCGCGGGCCTTACGGCTGCTGCCGTTCTGGCGCAAGCCGGTTTCGATGTCATCTGCGTCGAGCCAAACCCGCCGGTCACCCGTCAGAACGACCCGCTGGCCGATCTGCGCAGCACCGCGTTCTGGGGGCCATCGGTCGATCTGCTGGCCGAGGCCGGGGTCTGGACCCGGCTGGCCGATCACGCGACACCGCTGTCAGTGATGCGGATCGTCGATGCGGGCGGGGCCGAGGCGACGGTCCGCGAAACTGTCGATTTCAACTCGGCTGAGCTGGGACGGGACACGTTCGGTTACAACCTGCCCAACTGGCTGATCCGGAAAGAGTTACTGGCCCATCTCGACACCCTGCCGAGCGTCCGTCTGCTGACCGGTCAGCGCGCCACCCGCATCCTTTCGCGCACCCGCGAGATGCGTGTCACGCTTTCCGACGGACAGGGTATTACCTGTGCATTGGCCGTAGCCGCAGATGGCCGCGACAGCGCCCTGCGTCAAGCCGCGGGGATCGCCTGTCGCCGCTGGGGGTATGGACAAAAAGCGCTGGTCTTCGCTGTCAGCCATACAGTCCCGCATGACAATGCCTCGATCGAGGTGCACCGCACCGGCGGGCCATTCACACTGGTCCCCCTGCCGACGCAGGACGGACAGCACCGATCGGCCGCTGTCTGGATGGAGACCAGACCAAAGGCCGCTGATCTGCACGCCCTGCCTGAAGCCGCGTTTAATGAGGCGATGAATGCCCGCTCCTGCGGCGTTCTGGGACGGCTTGACCTTGCCTCCCCCCGCGCGATCTGGCCGATTGTCAGTCAGCTGGCCGCGCGGCTGGATGCCCCGCGGCTGGCCCTGATCGCAGAGACCGCCCATGTGGTGCCGCCAATCGGCGCGCAAGGGCTGAACATGAGCCTGTCGGACCTGCGCACGCTGCGTGACCTGATCACAGGGGCAGAAGATCCCGGCGATACCGCCCTGCTTGGCCGCTACCACCGCGCGCGCTGGCCGGATATGGCCACGCGCGTCGCCGGCATTGATGCGCTGAACCGCGCCGCATTGGCCGATGCGCCGCTTTTGCGCGATCTGCGCTACAGCGCACTGAAAGGGATTGCCGGGCTGAAACCCCTGAAACAGGGGCTGATGCGTCGCGGCATGGGGACCGGATTCAGGTCGGATATCAAAGCGGACCGGGCAAACGCTCCTCGCTAAGGATCACGTTTGCCTCCACATTTCCAACCCCGGGCAAGGTCATGATCCGGCGCCGTAGGACCCGTTCGAAATCAGCAATGTCGCGCGCCACAACCCGCAGGCGGTAATCATACAGCCCCAGCACATGCTGCACCAGCTGCACCTCGGGGATGCCTGTTACTGCGCGTTCGAAATCCTCAAGGCTGACACGCCCCTTGGTGGCCAGTTTGACGCCCAGAAACACCGTCACACCAAAGCCCAGCGCCTCTGCATTCAGCCGCAGACGCTGGCCTTTCAGCACCCCGGCCTCCTGCAGACGGCGAATGCGCCGCCAGGTCGCGGGTTGAGACAGGCCAATCCTGCGCCCCAACTCCCCCGCATTCGCCCCGGCGTCACGAGACATTTCACGCAAAAGCGCCCGGTCTGTGTCATCCAGCGCGATCATAGCGGCAGCGTCTCTGCCTGTTTCAGGGTGGCGACCAGCATCAGCGCTTCCAAATCAGCGATATGCGGCAGCGTCAGAATATGATCGCGGTAAATCCGCTGATAATCGGCCATGTCCCGGGCGATCACGTTCAGCCGGACATCGACCTGCCCCAGAAAGGTTTGGATTTCAGTCACTTCGGAGATCTTGCGTGCCGCCGAGATAAAATCCTCAAACGCCGTGCGCTGGGTTTTGTCGAGGGTGAAGCGCAACGACACCTCCACCTCATAGCCCAGCGCGGCCCAGTCGATTACCGCCTCTCGTGCGATGATCACACCGGATTTCTGCAGCCGGTCGATGCGCCGCCAAGCTGTCGCAGCGGACATGGCACACCGCGCTGCCAGATCGGCGACGGCCATATCCGGTTCAGCCTGCATCTGCCGCATCAGGCGGCGGTCTGTGTCGTCGATAGCTTGCATGTATGTTTCTGTTAACAGGGATTTGCGAATAGATTTCTCATATATATCGCAATTACATCAAACATAGAACGGTAATTCTGCCAGATCCGGCTATTCTGCCCCCAGGCAAACCAAAAGAGGGACATCATGCGCGTTTATTACGACCGCGATTGCGACATCAACCTGATCAAAGAGAAAAAGGTCGGGATCATCGGCTATGGCAGCCAGGGCCACGCCCATGCCCTGAACCTGCGCGACAGCGGCGCGAAAAACGTCGCCGTGGGCCTGCGCGACGGCTCTGCCTCCCGCGCCAAGGCTGAGGGTGAGGGCCTTCAGGTCATGGGTCTGGCGGAGGTTGCCGCCTGGGCAGATGTCCTGATGCTGACCATGCCGGACGAGCTGCAGGCCGAAACCTATCGCAAATACGTCCATGACAACCTGCGCGATGGGGCAGCGATTGCCTTTGCCCATGGGCTGAACATCCATTTCGGCCTGATCGAGGCGAAATCCACCGTTGATGTGATCATGATGGCCCCCAAAGGTCCTGGCCACACCGTGCGTGGCGAGTTTACAAAAGGCGGCGGTGTGCCCTGTCTTGTTGCCGTCGACAACGACGCCAGCGGCAACGCGCTGGAAATCGCCAAATCCTATTGTGCTGCCATCGGTGGCGGTCGGTCCGGCATCATCGAAACTGACTTCCAGGAAGAATGCGAAACCGACCTCTTCGGCGAACAGGCCGTGCTGTGTGGTGGTCTGGTTGAACTGATCCGCATGGGCTTCGAAACTCTGGTTGAGGCAGGCTATGCGCCCGAGATGGCCTATTTCGAGTGTCTGCACGAGGTGAAGCTGATCGTCGATCTGATCTACGAAGGCGGTATCGCCAACATGAACTACTCGATCAGCAACACCGCAGAATACGGCGAATATGTCAGCGGCCCGCGCGTTCTGCCCTATGAGGAAACCAAGGCCCGGATGAAGGCGATCCTGAACGATATCCAGACCGGTGCCTTCGTGCGTGACTTCATGCAGGAAAATGCTGTCGGCCAGCCGTTTTTCAAGGGCACGCGGCGGCGCAATGATGCGCATCAGATCGAACAGGTCGGCGAAACGCTGCGCGGCATGATGCCATGGATTTCCGACGGCAAGATGGTCGATAAAGCGCGCAACTGATGGCGGATGGGTGGGTTTCACCCACCCTACAGGTCCGGCGTTTGATGTAGGGTGGGTGGAACCCACCCGTGCCAGTCAGTCGACCGACAGACCGCTTGGAACAAAGTCGGGGCGCCCAAGGTGCCCCTTCACGCTTTCGGTGCCGGTCAGGGCATTCAGAAAGGCAACGATTTCATCCACTTCAGTATCGCTCAGCGCAAGCGGCTCGATATCAACCTGACGCGCCAGCCGGGCCATTTCGGCCGCATCCTCCCACCCCTGATAGTCGCCATGCAGCAGCCAGTCTGCTGATGGCAGGCTGACCAGATCGCGCGACCACGTCTCAAGGGACGCAACCGGATCCAGGTGGTGGCGGACAATCCCCTCCAGCGTCGGATAGGTGCCGTTATGGCCATAAGGCGCGGTCAGTGCGACATTGCGCAACATCGGGGTGCGAAAGCGATAGGCGTCTTCGATCCGGTCGGTCTCGTTCATCCGGCCCAGATCGCGGGCGCGCGGATCAAAGCGACGGGTGCGCCCCGGCCCCAACGGTGGCAGGGCCAGCGCGTGAAAGTCCTGATCCGACAGCAGATGTCCGGAATGGCATCCCGAACAGCCTGCCTTGCCAAAGAACAGCCTCAGCCCGGCCTTTTGATCAGCGGTCAGCGCCGCCGTATCCCCGGCCAGAAACACATCATAGGGACTGTCATAGCTTTGGTATTCAAAGGCAAGAAATTCGCCAATGGCGTTGGCGATATGTTCAAACCGCAGCCGCCCTTCGATCTCTGGATAGGCGTCGCGCAGCAGAATATCATAGGTCTCGATCGCCTCCACTCGAGCGGCCAGTAGGGCCCAGGCATCCTGCGGGCGGCGGCGGCCAGCACGGGCGATTTCGTTTTCGGCCGGGTTTCCTGCCATCTCGACATCTGACAGCACAGGCATCAGTGCTTGTGCAGCCAGGATGGACATCAATCCCTGTGGCAGCGCACCGTCCACGGGTGTGTCAAAGCCATTGCCGAACCGGACCGAGAACTGCACCCGCCCGTCATGAAACAGCGTATCCACCCCGCGCGCACCCAGGTTCCACAACGCCGGAGAGTTGCGCGGAACCCGTCGTTCGATCCTCTCCGAACCTTCACCCGTCGTGCGTTTCGGCCCCAGCCCGACACCGCCCTCCCCGATCCCCAGGCTCAGCCCGTCAGAGGTCCCCAACTCCCGCTCGTGACAGGTTGCACAGGAAATGTTGCGATTGCCCGACAGGATCTTGTCATAAAACAACAGCCGCCCGACAGCCGCAGCCTTTTGGTTCACCGGTGCGAAATCCGCCTTTGTCAGCGGCTCCTGTGCAAAGCCAGAGCTTGAGACAGCGCCCGCAAACAGGCAAAGTCCCGCAAGCCCATAGCGGAGACTGACATGAAATCCCTTGCGATCCTTCTGGCACTGCTGCCCATCCCCGCGCTTGCCGATATGGCCCAGGCGCGCAGCCTGATGAGCGCGGGCCGGTTTGAGGAAACGGTTGACGAATTGCAGCCCGCCCTGCGTGCTGGAAATGCCGATGCCGCCCAGATGATGGGTGTGATCTATTCGCTTGGGCTGGTGGGAGAGCCCGATCAGGCCCGTGCGTTCGATTACTTTCTGCGCGCAGCCCTGCTGGGCCAGCCTGCTGCGCAAGCCTCCGTCGCCTACCACTTTGAGACCGGGCGCGGCATCGCCGCCCCCGACCCGATGCGCGCCTATGTCTGGTACGCGCTGGCGGCCATAGGCGGCGATGCGGATGCGGCCGAAAGCCAGGCAAGCGTGCTGGCAGGGCTGAACAAGGATGAGATTGAGAAAGCGCATGAGCTGATCGAGGATTACCGACGCTGGTTGTTTCCGTTCGACTAGGATTACGCCACAACTTGACGGCATATTCCAGTCATTCGCCCAAAAGAACCTTATTGACGGCCTCTGCCTCGGGGAACTGACGGATCATTGGCGCATGAAATGGCGCGATAACGGCAAAAAAGGCCACGCGCTCTGCTTCGTTCAGGCGATAAAGGTCGCCGCCATCATCCACAAAATCCTCTTCGGCCGTTTTGCTGCGTCCTGCGGCCCTGCTTTGCGCCGCCGCAATCATCCGGGCGCGCCGCTCCGACACAGTATCATCGCGCGCCCACCAAAGACGTGCTTCTGTCGCGTGATCAGCGATTGTCGCATAGCTGACCCCCGCAACGACCAGATTGCTGCGCATCAGGTCAGTGATATCCATGATCACGCCATCAATCTCGCCGACCTGCAGGGCGTCGAAGACGGCTGCTCGCGGCATCTCGACCTGTTCGGCACCGGTCGCGATGATCAGCAGTTCCGAGGACGAATCGGTCGTGTAAAACCGCAATCCGGCCATATCTTCGGGCATCGTGATACGGCGGCTGGTGGTGGCAATAACCCGTACCGCGCCGGTTGGCGTGACAGCAAACATCTGCAGGCCGTCAGTCTGCAGGGCGGGCAGGTCAGCCAGCCGTAACCACAAAACCTCTTGCGGCAGAAATTGCGGCATATCGAACGCGGCCGCTGCGGGCAGCAATGCCGTAACCGTCAGTGGACCGGTAACCGTAATGTCCAAAGTGCCGTGGCGCACGGCCTCCAGACAGGCGATCTCAGTGACGCAGGCCGCCTGCCCCGTCAGAATTGCGTCGCCCTCGGTCGCCAAAGCCTCTGCAGCCGCGATATCGGCATCGGCATGGATGGAGGCAATTCCGATGCGCAGCCCATCGGCCAGCAGGGTTTGGGGCAGCGTCAAGCTGATCAGAAGCGCAAAGAACAGGTTTTTCATAGTTCAGCATCTGACCTGCCGCGAAACTCTGCGTCAAGCACCTCTCTTGGGTTGCAAAATTGTGCCAATTGGGTTTCTTGTTTCCAATAGGAAACCGACTCAGGAAACCCGATGGCCCAGAAAACTCCGCTGCATGCGCTTCATCTGTCTCATGGCGCGAAAATGGTCGATTTTGCTGGCTGGGAAATGCCGGTCACCTATCCGCTTGGCCTGATGGGCGAGCATAAGGCGTGCCGCGATGGGGCTGCTCTGTTCGACGTCTCGCATATGGGTCAGGTGGAGTTGCGCGGCGAAGCTGTGGCCGAGGCACTGGAAACGTTGGTGCCCGGCGGTATCACCAGTCTGAAACCGGGTCAGGCGCGCTATACCCAGCTGACGGCCAAGGATGGCGGCATTCTGGATGATCTGATCATCTCCAACGCCGGGGACCATTTGTATGTCGTGGTCAATGCCTCGATGGCGGATCAGGACATTGCGCATATGCGGGCCAATCTGGCGGATGTCGCCCTGACCGTACGCGACGATCTGGCATTGATTGCCGTGCAGGGGCCAGAGGCCGTTCGGATCGTCGGCGCGCATGCGGATGTGGACGATATGACGTTCATGTCAACCAAAGCGGTGGCGTTCATGGGGGCGACGGCCCGTATCTCTCGCCTTGGCTACACGGGCGAGGACGGTTTCGAAATCTCACTGCCTGCCGCTGACGCGGCCCGCATAACCGAAGCGCTGCTGCAAGATCCCGCTCTGGAACTGGCGGGCCTTGGCGCCCGCGACAGCCTGCGGCTGGAGGCGGGGCTTTGCCTTTATGGCAATGACATCGACCGCAGCACCTCCCCGATTGAGGCGGCGTTGCAATGGTCCGTACCCAAGCGCCGCCGCGAAGAGGGCGGCTTTCCCGGGGCCGACCGCATCCAGAAAGAACTGGCCGACGGCCCATCGCGCAAGCTGGTGGGGATCACCCCTGCAGGCCGTGCGCCCGCCCGCGCCGGAACCGAAATTCACGCCGATGGCGCGCAAATCGGCACCGTCACCTCAGGCGGCTTCGGCCCCAGCGTCGACGGCCCGATTTCCATGGGCTATGTCGCATCGGCCCATGCCGCGCCCGGCACCGCCGTGACCCTTATGATCCGGGGCAAACCGCATGACGCGACCGTCACCGCGCTGCCCTTTCACCCACATCGCTACAAACGCTGACAGGAGAGCTGAGCAATGGCCACCTACTACACCGACGATCACGAATGGCTTCAGGTTGAGGGCGACATCGCCACGATCGGCATCACCGCCCACGCAGCCGAACAGCTTGGCGACATCGTTTTCATTGAGTTGAAGGACGAGGGCGATACCTTTGAAAAAGGGGACGAAATTGGCGTCGTCGAAAGCGTCAAAGCCGCGTCCGACATCTACGCCCCCGTCACCGGAGAGGTTGTTGAGGCGAACCCATCCATCGCCGACACCCCGGCCTCCGTGAACGAAAGCCCCGAGGAAGACGGCTGGTTCTACAAGATCCGTATCAGCGACGAAAGCGAGCTTGAAGGTCTGATGAACGAAGACGCTTATAAAGCGATGATCGAATGATGACATTTTCCCTGACCGACTATAACCCGTTCGATTTCGCCAACCGTCGCCATATCGGCCCCTCCCCCTCCGAGATGGAGGAGATGCTGGCCGCTATCGGCGTCGCCAGTCTGGATGAGCTGATTGACCAGACCGTGCCACAGGGCATTCGTCAGGCCGAGGCACTGGATGTCGGCCCACCGATGTCAGAGCGCGACATGCTGCATTTCATGGCGGGTGTGGCAGGCAAAAACAAGGTTCTGACCTCGCTGATCGGTCAGGGATATTACGGCACGATCACGCCGCCGGTGATCCAGCGCAATATTCTGGAAAACCCGGCCTGGTACACCGCCTATACGCCCTACCAGCCCGAGATTTCGCAAGGCCGGCTTGAGGCGCTTTTGAATTTCCAGACCATGATGTCGGATCTGACAGGTCTGCCCGTCGCCAATGCATCATTGCTGGACGAGGCAACCGCAGCAGCCGAGGCAATGACCATGGCGCTGCGCGGGGCGAAATCCAAGGCGCGCAAGTTCTTTGTCGCCGATTTCTGTCATCCCCAGACAATCTCGGTGGTGCGTACACGGGCGGAGCCCTTGGGCATAGAGGTTCAGGTGGGTTGCCCATTTGATGATCTGAAGCCCGAAGACGTGTTTGGCGCGCTGTTCCAATATCCCGGCACATTCGGGCATGTCGAGGACTACACAGACGTTATCGCGGCGCTGCATGCGGCAAATGCTTTGGCCGTCGTGGCGGCCGATCCGTTGGCTTTGACACTGTTGAAAGAGCCGGGCGCAATGGGGGCTGACATCGCCGTCGGGTCAACGCAACGGTTTGGGGTGCCCATGGGCTATGGCGGACCTCATGCCGCCTATCTGGCCTGTACGGATAAGCTAAAGCGCTCAATGCCGGGGCGTTTGGTCGGCGTCAGTGTCGACGCGCGCGGCAACAAGGCCTACCGGTTGTCGCTGCAAACGCGCGAGCAGCATATCCGGCGCGAAAAAGCGACATCGAACGTCTGCACTGCGCAGGCACTGCTGGCCGTTATGGCGTCGATGTATGGCGTGTTCTACGGGCCAGAGGGGCTGAAGGCGATTGCCCAAAGCATCCATCGCCGCACCGTGCGGGTGGCCAAAGGGCTGGAAAGCCTTGGTTTTTCCATCGAACCCACGCAGTTCTTTGACACAATCACTGTTGAAGTCGGCGATCGCCAGGCAGCCATCATGGCCGCAGCCATGGAAAACGGGATCAATCTACGCAAGGTCGGCGACAGCAAGGTCGGCCTGTCGGTCGATGAAAAAACATATCCTGAGACGGTCGAAGGTATCTGGCGTGCCTTTGGCGGTGACATAGCCTATGACCTGTCGATCTGCGAATACCGCCTGCCGGATGCAGCGCTGCGCGGCACGCCCTATATGCAGCACCCGATTTTCCACATGAACCGGTCCGAGGCTGAAATGACCCGCTATATGCGGCGTCTGGCCGACCGCGACCTGGCGCTGGACCGGGCGATGATCCCTCTGGGCTCCTGCACCATGAAGCTGAACGCCACCGCCGAGATGTTGCCGATCACCTGGCCCGCCTTCTCTGACCTGCACCCGTTTGCGCCCGATGATCAGGCTGAAGGGTATCAGCAGTTGATCAACGATCTGTCGGACAAGCTTTGTCAGATCACCGGCTATGACGCCATGTCGATGCAGCCGAATTCCGGTGCGCAGGGCGAATATGCGGGGCTTTTGACCATTCGGCGCTATCACATGGCCAATGGTCAGGGGCATCGCAATGTCTGCCTGATCCCAACCTCCGCCCATGGCACCAACCCGGCCTCGGCCCAGATGGTGGGCTGGGATGTAGTGACCGTGCAGTCTACCGAAACCGGCGATATCGATCTTGAGGATTTTCGCGCAAAGGCCGAAAAGCACAGCGAAAATCTGGCTGGCTGCATGATCACCTACCCCTCGACCCATGGGGTGTTCGAGGAAACCGTGCGCGAGGTGTGTGAGATCACGCATCAGCATGGCGGGCAGGTTTATATTGACGGAGCCAACCTAAACGCAATGGTCGGGATTGCCAAACCCGGGGAGATTGGCGGCGATGTCAGCCATCTGAACCTGCACAAGACCTTCTGCATTCCCCATGGCGGCGGCGGTCCGGGCATGGGCCCGATTGGCGTTGTTGCACATCTTGAAGCGCATCTGCCCGGCCATCCGCATACCGGTGGCGATGGCGCTGTGTCTGCTGCGCCTTATGGATCGCCCGGGATCCTGCCGATTTCCTGGGCCTATGTGTTGATGATGGGCTCTGAAGGGCTGACGCAGGCGACCAAGGTGGCGATCCTGAACGCGAACTATATCGCGGCGCGGCTAAGCGGGGCCTATGATGTGCTGTATACCTCGGCCCAGAACCGGGTCGCGCATGAGTGCATTCTGGACACGCGCCCAATGGCCGAACATGGCGTCACGGTCGAAGATGTCGCCAAGCGCCTGATCGACTGCGGCTTTCACGCCCCCACCATGAGCTGGCCGGTGGCCGGTACCCTAATGGTGGAGCCGACCGAAAGCGAACCCAAGGCAGAGCTTGACCGGTTCATAAACGCAATGCTCGCCATCCAGGCCGAGTCGGATGATATCGCGGCAGGACGCATTGATGCGGAAAACAACCCGTTGAAGCACGCACCGCACACGGTCGAGGATCTGGTCGGCGATTGGGATCGGCCCTATAGCCGCGAACAGGGGTGCTACCCGCCCGGGGCGTTTCGCGTCGACAAATACTGGTCGTCGGTCAACAGGGTCGACAACGCCTATGGCGACCGCAACCTGATCTGCACCTGTCCGCCGATGGAAGACTACGTCGAAGCGGCGGAATAACTGTCAGGGTCTCATGTGAAAACCTGGCTCAGGTATGTCACGAGACGCGATAGGGGCCGGTCCGTCGGCCCCTACCCCACCTGCTCCCATTGGCGTGCGCTGACGAAATCGATCAGCTTTTGGGACGACATAGGTCTGGCAAAGACAAAGCCCTGGATCACGTCACACTTAAGCTTGTGCAGGCGTTTTGCCTGCTCTGGTTTTTCAACGCCCTCGGCCACCACTTCAACATTCAGGGAATGTCCGATCTCGATAATTGAGCGAACAATCGCGGTGTTATCGGCAGATTCAAGCATCGGTGTGATAAACTGCCTGTCGATCTTCAACCGTGCAGGCTTGAGCTTGATCAGCCCGATGATCGAGGAATGCCCGGTGCCGAAATCATCCAGTTCAATCGTTACGCCCATGTCGCGCAACTGATCGACATTCCAGGCGATTTTCTCATCCTCTTCGTCGATGAAGATAGATTCCAGCACCTCAACCGACAGGCATCCCGGCGGGAACCCGACGGATCGGATATCCTCGATCAGGTCGCTGTCACGCAACCGGCGGGACGAGACATTGACCGACACTTTCGGGATCGTGATCCCGGCCCGTTGCCAGCGCTGCCAATCTTCGGACACCCGCTCCAGCACCATTCGGTCAATGGCGCGCAGCTGGTTCATTTCTTCGGCAACCTTAAGAAACTCCTCTGGCAGAACCTGGCTGCCATCGGGCTGCGCCCAGCGCACCAGCGCCTCAACGCCAACAATCTCGCTACCATCGGCGGTGAATTGCGGCTGGTATTGCGCTTTGAATTCGCCCTTGTCCAGCGCCCGGCTGATCCGGTCGGCCAGACGCTTGGTCTCGATCAATTCGGAATGCATCACGTCCGAGAAGAACGCCCAGCGGTTCCGCCCCGCCTGCTTGGCCTTATAGAGCGCCATATCAGCGTTGATCAGCACCTGACGCGGATCGTCATCCCGTGGGCTGGCAACGGCAATGCCGATGCTGGCACCAAAGCGCAGTTCATGACCGTTATAGAGGATCGGCTTGCGCATTTGCATAATGATCCGGCTGGCAAAGCGTGCCAGTTCTGCGCTGTCTTCGGTATGTTCGGCCAGTATTACAAATTCATCGCCGCCAACGCGCGCGGCGAAATCCTCGTCCCGGGTGGTCGCGCGCAGAACGTCGGCGACATGCTGCAGCAATTTATCACCCGCATCATGGCCAAGCGTATCATTGATCTGCTTAAACCGGTCCAGATCGATATGCAGCACCGCAAACCCCTGACCGCCCGCTTCCCAGGCTGCGATCCGCCGATCCAGCTCCTGATCCAGATAGCGCCGGTTCGCAAGATCGGTCAGCGCATCATGCAAGGAGGCATGTTCGATGGTGGCGGTGGCGTCCTCTAGTTCACGATTGCGCTGCTCGGCAACTTCCATAGCACTTTTGAGGACCGCAGCATACTGCTCCAACTGCTGCTGCTGTTCCTTTTCCTGGGTGATATCAAAGGACAGGCGCACGGTATCGCCATTGGCTGTCTTGCGCTCGATAATGCGAAAACACCGTCCATCCGTAAGCGTCTGTTCAAGTGGCTTGCCAGGGTTTGTGTGTTGAGCAAGCCGTTTTTTGATCCATTCTTCCTCGCGCCCGAAAGCGTCGGCAATGTTGCCCCGCCCCACAGCCTCGCGAATAATGTCTTCGTATTTGCGTCCCTGTCGATGCTCGGCTGCGGAACGGTTTTCCTGCAGCGCGTCGACATCTGCCATTACAACGCGATCATCAGCATCGAAGATCACAATAGAATCCCCTAACGCCTCTATCGCTGCTGTCAGGCGTGCCTGTGCGGTCTCTGCCCGTTTCTGGGCAATCTTGAGTTGATGCTCGTTGTCCTTGATTTCGGTAAAATCGGCCCACAGCGTCGCTATTTCACCATTTGAGATCGGCAGCACCCTCACGAAATAGACGCGACCATCAACGGTCTTACGCATTTCAGTGATGCTCAGCCCGTTCTCGCGTGGTGTCAGACGTTCAGCGACCCACGCATCGGCGGACAGGCCTTCTGTATCCCAGATGCCAGCCTCAACCGCGCGTTTCATGATACTTGGCACAGACATTCCAACCTGAACGCCGCCCTCGATCCCCTTATGTAGATCGTGAAAGGCAGCATTGGCCATCACCAGTCGGCCGCTTCGGTCATTCAGGGCAAATCCATCCGGCACAACGTCAAGTGCCGCCATAAGACGCTGGCGCGCTGCCTCTGTATCGGCCTGGGCATAGCGGAGCTTCTTTTCGACAGACTTTAGCATCGTCACATCGCGGGCCATGCAGCACACAAGATGGTCATTCAGGGTTGGGTCGAACAACCGAAACAGGCGCGCGATATAGGTTCGCATGGTTCCATCAGGCAAGCGGATCTGACGCTCTCCGGTCAGGTTTTCACCACTGCGATAAACATAATCCTCATCCAACCCCATAAGGCTGCCATTGGGTGAACCCGTCACATCACAATCAGTCTTACCGCAAAACCAATCCTGTTGCCTGTCGAACAACTCCTCAAGTTGTTTGTTGACCATCAGAAAGCGGCCCTGATGCTTGATGTAGGTGATAATGCCGGTTTGGTTCAGAAGCGCATCGTAACGCCACTCCAGCGAAGTGCGTTCGGTTACATCGCGATGCAGGCAAACAAAACGCAAAAGCTTGCCATGGCTGTCAAAAACCGGCTGAATTTCATACTCGCCAAGATAGAGACCACCATCCTTCTTATGGCAAAGTATCTGACTAAAGACCGGTTTCTTTTGGTCCAGCATTTCGACAGCAGCAGCCGCGGTTTCTTTGTCAGCCTGCGGTGGTATCAGAAAGTCACTGATGCGCCGCCCCCTGACCTCCTCTATATGAAATCCGGTGAACTCCACGAAAGAACGATTGACCCAAAGCACCTGTCGCTCTGCGTCCATCACCATCACCATGTCCTGGGTTGCTTGCGCAATCAAAGCCAGGTCGCGCTGCTGCTCCTCGACCCGTTTGCGGCTGGTAATGTCACGGATCGTCAGGATCCAGAACCGGTAGGCGCTCTTTTCATCTTCCAACGGCTGAAACGAGATGCTGGACCAAAAGGACGTACCAGTCTTGCGGTGCAGCACCAGTTCCTCGTTAAAGTGTTGCCAGTCCATCAAACGGCGGATGACGCTTTCATGTATTGCCTTATCGGTATCGGGGCCGGTCAACACACCCGCAGTCTTTTCCGCAAGATCCTCAAGCGAATAACCGGTCAGTCTGGTAAAGGCCGGGTTCAACCAAAGAAAGGTCAGAATAGCGCCGTCATCCGGATCAACATCGGCAATCGCCACCGCCTCGTGGGTGAACGCACCGATATTCTGAATGATAGACTGCAGTTCCATTACGCGGCACCCCGAGAACACGCCGAATTACAGCACTTAAAAACTAACGGATACCTCAACCGGCGCCTTTCGTTTGATCATGCTTAACACATCCGATACGTGCATGGCTGAAGTTTATAGCGACTCTAAGGCGAAATTGGGCGGAATTGACACAAAAGCTCTTCAAATAAGCACTTTGCCGGGCCTGCTTATGCCAAAGCCGTCGTTTGCCGCTTCGCAGAGTGGCAGCGATTGTCCATGCTCAAAACTTCTTTAGGTGATTGGCCGCGCAAGCTTACTGGCCTTAGTGCCACACATAGCAGCGTCTTGTGAAATACCTGAGGCAACCATTATCATCAAATGCGTTAAAGCCTTTCGACATGAACCTGAATCGCGAGGGATTCCCATGATGGTTCAGATGTGCTTCATCCTTCTTGGGAGGGTGGATCATGTCAGCACCTTTGCCATCAGCACTCAGGACGCGGTTTCAAAGATATATTGAGGAAGGTTTAAGCGGTCGCGCGGCGGCGTTGCGTCTGAAGTTGTCGCCTGCGACAGGCGC